>NZ_MBEM01000017.1:0-14400 GCF_001954045.1 Mycobacterium sp. SP-6446
CCGACACATTCGAAGATGATGGGGTGCTTCGGCGTCGTGGCGCCGGCGGCTTCGGCGGCACGCCACACGTGCCACCAGGGCAGTCGCAGCCGTTGCAGCTTCTCGATGGTGCCGACAGCCAGATCGAACGCCTCGAGGATGCCCTGCAGGTGTGTGCCGCTCGCGTCCGTCGTGTAGGGGGAATCCTGTGCGGGGTCGACGACTGTGTCGGCGCCGCAGGCGGTCGCCAGCGCGCGCCGGCCGGGCGAGAAGTCGCTGGCGATCACGGTGCGCGCGCCGTGCGCCTTGAGCATGCAGATAACCGCGAGACCGATTGGCCCGCAGCCGATCACGATCGCGACGTCACCCTTGCCGACCTCGCCGCGCCGCACCGCGTGCCAGCCGACCGCCATCGGCTCGGTCAGGGCGGCCACCTCGGGCGCCAGCCCGTTGGGGACTGGCAACGTCAGCGACTGCTCGACGAGAAGCTGCTCGGCGTAGGCGCCCGGGGCCATCGTCGACAGCCCGATCCCGTGCACCTCCTTGCCGCGCCGCAGCAGCGGCAAGGCGACGACGCGGGTGCCGGCCCGCGGGGCCTTGCGGGTGCCGGGCCCGTAATCGAGCACCTCGCCGCAGAATTCGTGGCCGAACACCACGTGCTGGTTCGATCGCATGAACGCGTCGTACCCGGATTCGGCCATCACGTCGGCGAGCTCGTCGCAGTGGTGGCGCGCATGCAGGTCGGATCCGCAGATGCCGCACCGCTGCACCTCAATGAGCAACTGGCCCTTGCCCGGCGCCGGGGTTGGGGTGTCGACGACTTCGAGCTTTGCGTTGGTGCACGTGACGCTCTTCATGCTTGGGATGGTCCTCGGGCTATCGCGAAAGTGCAATGGGCGACGCGTTTCCCGACGCGAAAGGGCGTCGGTAGTCGCGCTCTCGTGGCCCCTACGAGCCGGCGGCGCTGCGAAGCGCTTCGAAGGTGTCGGCGACGGTTTCGGTCGGATCGCGATAGGTGATGCCGAGTTCGCGCTCGCTTGGCGAATCGTCAGAGGCCGGCATCTGGGTGTAGTACTGCATCCCCGCCGAGGTGAAGGGCGTGTCGAAGGGCAGATACCGCCCCGCTCGATCCAGCACCGCACCCGCTACCCGCAGCGCGGTGTCGGGAATCGGGACGGCAACCATTGGCGTGCCGGCGATTTGGCCGAGCATGTTGGCCAGCTCGGCCGCCGGAACCCGATGCCCGCCCGCGGTGTAACGGCGCGGCCCGCGGCCCGGCTCCAACAGCGCCGCGTGCAACGCGGCCAGATCGCGAACGTCGACGACCAACCATGCCGCGCTTCGCCCCGGGATCGCATGCATCTGCAACGCGGCCTTCACGCCCTCGCCCGCCTCGCCGAATTGGTCACCGACCGGCGGACCGAGAACCATTCCGGGATAGGTGATGTTCACCGGTGCCCCCGCGTCCTGCAGGCCGCGCGCGTAGATCTCGACTTGCGCCTTTGACGTCCCATATCCGTCCGCCCCGCCGACCACCGGCAGGTCCGCCGTCAACATCTCCAGGCCGGGATGAAACAGCGCGGTGAAGCTCGACACGTGGACGATCGGATCCAGGCCGAGCTCGACGGACTGGCCAAGGACGTTCTGGGCTCCCTGCATGTTCGTGGTCAGCATCTCGTTGGTCTGGCGCGGGTCGGTTGCCACCAGGGCGGCGCTGTGCACGACGGCGTCGCAGCCGCGCAACGCGTCGCGGACCGAGACGCGATCCGTGATGTCCCCGACGGCGAAGTCCGACACGTCGACTCCCAGTTTCGCGACCGAGGTCTGCAGCCGATCCGGATTTCGCACCAGGAACCGGATGGAATGTCCGGCGTCAGAGATGAGCTTGGCAGTCCAGCCGCCCACGAATCCGGTCCCGCCCGTGATCAGAACGTGCATCGTGCGATTCTCGCAACGGCCGTCGGTTACGGAGGCGCCAGGGGTACTACAGATGACTGGCGGCGAAGTCCGCGGCTTGATCTGTCATGCCGTTCACCCCGTACATGACATGCGCGGCGTTGTCATTGCCGGTACCGCAAATGGGGTCGCCCTGTGCGCACAATTCGAGGGTCTTGGGCTTGTACAGCGGGCCGATCGCGATCGGCGGCGCGCCATACTGCGCCAGCCATTGGTCGGAAGGCGTCCCGAACAGCGTCACCGCGGCAACGTGATTGGCGATCTCGGGTGGCATCGGCTTCGGTACCAAGTCAGCGGGCACTCCGGGCGGTACGGCAGCCGAGGTCACGTAGCCGTCAACAGCAGCACCCTGGGAGTAGCCGCCCAGCACCTCCCGGGTCTTGGGGCAGTTCGCCGCCATGGACTGGACGTGAGCGCCGGCGTCGCGAATCCCGTCGATCACCGTCAGCGGAAAATCAGGATTTCCGAAGTCACTGCTGGCTGGGTAATTGACGGGATACACCCCGAGCGATCGCGCGCCGATCCGCCCGCGCAGGGCGTCGACGAATTGTTGCCCTATGTTGCCGACGCCGGGTGGCTCGCCCGTGCCGCGGGCGAAGATGACTTCGACGTCGGGACAGGGGTCGGCCGACGCCAAGGGGGCCGGCGGTCCGAGCAGTGCGGAAGCGAACAGTACCGCGCCGGCGACCACCACCCGGCGCACCCATGTGCCGATCAAGTCCACGACCTCCACCCTTGGTATTCGATGCCGATCGCGGTAGGGATTGCCCCCGGCCTCGTTTTTCAATCGTCCGGTGCGCCCCGGGCTATGGCGTGGCTATTTCCGGAAGGCGTCCTTCACCTTCTCGCCGGCATCCTTCAGGCTGGATTTGGCCTGGTCCGCGCGGCCTTCGGCCCTGGTGTCGTCGTTGCCGGTCGCCTTGCCGATGGCCTCTTTGGCCCGGCCGCCCAAATCGTCGATCTTGTTCTTCAACTTGTCTTCGGTACTCATGTACTTTCGGCTACCCACGTACGGCAATGGATAACGTGGCGGGCTGCCACCATGGAGGTTGTGAGCACCGCAATCGTGGTGGCCGTGGTGGCGACGCTGATGCTGCTGGGTATCAGCATGGTCGTCAATCAGCTTCTTCGGCTGAGGAAGTTTTTGCGGGAAGCGCCGCCCGATGCGCCCCCGGGCGCCGACGTGCGCGAACCCCCTGACCAACCCCACTGCTAGCTTCATTCTCGATGTCGACTCTGCTGGTCCCCGACGACGGCCTGCCACGCCACGTGTGCGGCGCCGCCGATCCGCATTTCGCCAACGTCGTCAAGTCGTTCGCCGAGCGCTTTCCCGGGCGGCGGCTGGGTGGGGGAGCCCTCTGCGTCTACATCGACGGCCGGCCGGTCGTCGACGTCTGGACGGGGTGGTCGGACCGGGCGGGCACCGAGCCGTGGACCGCGGACACCGGCGCGATGGTGTTCTCGGCGACCAAAGGGGTCGCCTCGACGGTGATTCACCGGCTGGCCGATCGTGGCCTGTTGTCGTATGACGAGCCCGTCGCCGAATACTGGCCCGAGTTCGCGGCCAACGGGAAGGCCGAGATCACGGTTCGCGACGTCTTGCGGCATCGATCCGGTTTGTCGCATCTGCGGGGCGTCACCAAGACGGAGCTGATGGATCACCTCCTCATGGAGCAGCGCCTGGCCGAGGCGCCCCTGGATCACCTGCGCGGCGTGCAGGCGTATCACGCGCTGACCTATGGCTGGCTGCTGTCCGGTCTGGCCCGCGCCGTCACCGGCAAAGGCATGCGGGAGTTGATCCGCCAGGAGGTCGCGCGGCCGCTCAACACCGACGGCCTGCACCTCGGCCGCCCGCCCGCCGGTTCGCCCACCAGGGCGGCGCAGATTCTGATGCCGCAGGGCAAGTGGCGCATGCCGGTGCTCAAGTTCGTCGCACCGCGGGTGGCCGGTCTGCCGTTCTCCGGGGCGCTCGGCGCGATGTATTTCCCCGGGGTCATATCGCTGGTGAAAGGCGACACCGCGTTCCTGGACGGCGAGGTGCCCGCGGCCAACGGCGTGGTGACCGGACGCGGCTTGGCCAAGATGTTCGCGGTGCTGGCCAACGACGGCCGCATCGACGGCAAAAGGTACCTGTCCAAGGAGTTGACGCGCGGTCTGGCGGGTCGGTCGCCGTTCAAGTGGCCGGACGCGAACATGGTGGTGCCCATGCCTTTTCATCTCGGCTACCACGAATCGCCGGTGCCCGGATTGCTCAAGGGTTTTGGTCACGTCGGGCTGGGCGGAACGCTGGGCTGGGCCGACCCGGAGACCGGCAGCGCGTTCGCTTACGTCCACAACCGGCTGCTGACGCAACGGCTGTTCGACATGGGATCGTTCGCGGGCCTGGCCCGGCCGCTGCGCACCGCGATCGAGGCCGCCCGACATCAGGGTCCGCTCGAGGTGCCGCAGCTGGGTGCGACCTACGCCAAACCCGCCCGGCGACGGGCGGACGCGGCGGCGTCGGGCAGCGCGTAGCTTTTCGGCCGCTAGGTCTTGACGAAGCCGCGCGGGAGCGTCAGCGGTAGGTCGGCGTAGGTGACGATGCCCGGCGCCGCGGCGACGACGGCGGGGATGGCGTTGATCGCGGGCACCGCCGTCATGATGTGCCCGAGGTCCATGAAGTCGGCGATCGTCTCCGCCTGGAAATACGGTGGCGGCAGGAAGCCGACCTTGGTGGTGACCGTCGGCTGCCCGTCGATCTGGACGACCCAGCCGTCCTGCTCGATCTTCCAGTCGGGCTCGAGCGTCTGTCCCTTGCGCCACCGGACGTTGAGGTCAATCACCGTCTTGCCGTCGAGGATGCCCTGCCAGCTGATGTAGACGCCCGCCACGCATCCCGCTTCGATGGTCCAGGACGCCATTTCGAGATCGGCAGTGGTCTGGGCGAATTCGGCCACGCAGCGGACCTCGTCGAGTTCGACGCCGAGCGCGTCCCCCACCAGCTGGACCGCCTCGCCGAAAATCGCCGTCCCCGTGGCGGCCATCTGCTGCAGCTCGGGATGGTCGATCGGCTGGCCGAAGCCCACCGGCTTCTCGGTGTCGGGCGAATCGTAGAACGTGGTGTCGGCGGCCTCGTTGACGGTGACCTTGTCGATCCGGTTGCACACCATCGCCGACACGATGGCCAGCAGTTCGGCGAAGCCCGGGCTGACGCCCGACCCGAAGAGCGTCGAGCCGCCCTGCTCGCAGGCCTCCACCAGCCGGTCGCGGCCGTCGCCGAGGTTGCGCCCGGTGATGAAGGACGCCGTCGTGACGACGTTGACGCCGGCCGACAGGATGCGGACCAGCTCGGCGACGTCGAACCACATCGGGTTGTAGACCACGCAGTCCGGTTTCAGGGCGAGCAGCGCGTCGACGTCGTTGGTCGCCGCGATCCCAAGCGGCGGAATGCCGACCAGTTCGCCGGCGTCGCGGCCGACCTTGTCCTTTGACCAGGCATAACACCCCACCAGCTCAAGGGTGGGGTTGTCGGCGATGGATTTCAGCGAGCTCTTGCCGACGTTTCCGGTGTTCCACTGAACGACGCGATAGGTGTTTGGCACTCGCTCAGCATAGGGAATCGACCCGAATCTTAGTAGGGCTTAGTAGGCGGATTCGGCGGCGAGGATCTCGGCCAGGAACGCGTCGTCGCCGGGGCGGTCCAGCCGCGCTCGCGCCCAGCGACGCACCCGCTCCCGCATTTCGCGCGTCTCGCCCGCGACGTCGGCGCCGACGGTCACCGACGTCGCCGTCCAGTCGTGGTCCCAGGCCGCCGACTCCGTGACCGGCCGCTGCTGGCCGTCGACCAACGGAAGGGTGGCGCGGCCGTCGGCGTCCAGGACACCGGTGCCGCTGATGACCCCCGATCGCAGTCGCACCTCCACGCCGGCGGCCGGGTCCGGCCCGATGACGGCCGCGCGCACGGCGGCGACCGGCGCGGCCCCGGCCGCCTCGACGACCCAGTCGACGGTGTCCTCGCCCGCGTCGAATATCGCCGGCGGAACCGCGCCCCAGTCGATCGATGCGACGCCGCCGGCGATCGCCGTTGCCCCCCGCGCACCCGTGTCTCCAGCGGCGGCCAGCGCGTAGTCATCCTGATAGCGGCTCGGCATCGAGAGTTCGGCGCCCGAATCATCAAGGGCGGCACGCAATTCCGGCCACCCGATGCCATCGACGCCGGCTTCGTCGGCTACCCCGGCGCCGGCCCGCACCAGGTCGAGCACACGCGGATCGTCACTTCGGGCGTGCATGAGCAGGGCCGCGGCGTGCGGCGCCAGCAGCTGCGCCACGTCCGAATCCAGGGTGTCATCGGTGAAGAAGCCCTGCGCCCCGTTGGTCAGCAGCGCGACCTCGACGTCGAGCAGGGCGCGGTCCAGCCCGGCGATGCCGTTCCGGCGACTGGCGGGCCACCAGCGCCGCAGCCAGTGGCCGAGGGCCAGCCGTCGCAGCGGGTCGACCGATCCGGGCACGATGTCGACACCGGTCAGCTCGACGCTTTGTGCTTGGTCTGTGGCGTCGTCGGTGGCGCCTAATGCGGATGCCAGCGCGACGTGTCCGGACTCGCCAAGGACGCGCCACAGCCAGTCGGCGCGCGCCAGATCGGTGAAGGTGATCTGGGCCGCGCCGGTGGGATCGTCGACCGTCCAGGACAGCACGGCACCACTGACTTCCAGCACCGCGGTCAGCGGCGTGGGTGCGGTGGCGGGGCCGGTTTGCCAAAGACCGGAATCGGCAACCAATCTCATCCGGCCACCTGCAACTCCAGCATCGCCTTGATCCGCTGCCGGTGGTCGAGGCTCACCGAGCGCGCGACACCCTCCAGCAGCGACCGCACGTCGTCGACGTCGTCGCAGGGCTCCTGCCAGACGTCGCGCCCGTGCAGCCGGGCCCAGAGCCGGCTCAGATACGGCTGCGCATAGGCGGCCAGGTCGTCGACGACCTGCCGTTGCCGCGGATGAATCGGCCCGCCTTCGGCGAGATAGCGCCTGGCACGCAAGACATAGGCTTCCTTGCGCAGCCGGGCCTGAATCTGCGCCGCCAGCCCGTAGTGACTGATGACGGACGGGTCCAACGGCGCCAGCTCGACCGCCACCTCGATGCCCGCGACCAACGTGGCTTGCTTGTCCTCGGACAACAGCCCCCATGGCGCGCAGGCGCGGTCGACCTCCTCCTCGCACAGCAGCGGGATGTCGGGCAACGCGTCGCGGTCCAGGGCGCGCCGCAGCGTCGCGCGTACCCGGTCCACGACGCTGCGGTCCAGCGGGCGATCGCTGTCGGAGCCGGCGGACATCTGCGGTTTGCGTTGTGGTGCAAAGGAACTCAGACCCAGTTCGACGATCGACCACGGTAGCTCGGCCGTTTCGGTGCGGGCCAGGGCGCCCAGGTTGTACGGTGCCGGGTCGGCGATGACGGCAGACCACGCCCGTTGGCGGGCGGCCGCGGCGCTGTGGCCGGGGTCGCGGCCGAGCGCGGTGGTGAGCTCGGCCAGGAAGGGACCGGTGTCGGTCCTGCCGGCCGCCCGCACGTCACGCCAGCTGCGATCGAGCTGGCCGGTGAGCGTGGCGACGACGTCTGGGCTCGCCACGTACTGGCGCAACACTTCGATCGCGGTGCGGTCCCGGCCGAGGTGAATTTCGCTGAGTATTGCGGCCACCGTCCCGCGATCCTCCGGTGCCGGTGGGCCTTTCGTCACCGCGAGCTCGAAACACACCGGGAAGTACAGCTCCTGGGCGTTTCCCGTGCGGATCCGCTGCCGGCGGCGCTCGAGTTTGAGAGTGTCGAACCATGCCGCGGCGGAACGCAACTGGGCAGCGCTCCCGACGATCAGCTCGTGCATGGCGGCGGCCGTCTCGGGATCGACGACGGGGTTCGAATACTGGGGATTGGACCGCAGCCGCAGCACCAACGGGTCCACGATGCGTTTGACGGTGCGGCTCAACGGGCCGCCGTCGTCGCTGCTGAGCACCTCCACGCCGGGACCGATCGCGCGCCACGCCTTCTCGATCACCGACCTGCGCGGGTGGCCGACCGCGATGGCGGTCGCCACCTGCGAATCCGCACTCATCAGGATAGGATAGGGGCTTTCCGAAGATAGCGGCAGCGAAAAAGTTGGGTTCGGTAGCCGGTCCGTACCGCGAACCTGGTCACATGAAGATGCTGACAATGCTGCTGTACACCGCTTTTCGAGGCCTCGTCGCTCGGCATCGGCATTCCCATGAGCGCACCGTCGGCGTCGGCACCGTGCGCGCGGTCGGGCGCCAGGTTTTCGTCGAGGTGGTGGCGGTGTCGGGGGAGACGTTCGTCGGCAAGTTGGCGTGTGGTGAGGGCTCGGACGCCTCGATACTGCGCCCGGGCCTCGTCGTCCTGGTGGCGTTCGATCCCGCTGCCCGCGAAGAGCTTTCGCTGCCCGACGACGTCTTGGCCGTCCACTGTCAGCGAGCGCCGTCGACGGCGAAACTGACCAGCGCGGCCCAGTAGAGCGGGCTGGCCGTGGCGTCGCCGTCGCGCCAGCGCCGCATCTGCTCACGCTGCCATCGATTCACCGCGCAGCCCGCGTCGACGGCCTCGTGTGCCTCGTCGACGGCGATCACCGCGTCGGACATCGGATCGGTCCGGTCATCGCCCGCGAACTGCCGGTAGGCCGCGGTGGTGGGCAGCGACCACAGCGTGGCGGTCACCAACTGTGCGCCACCCAGGATCACGGCGGCCACCAGGCCCGTCGCCTCGTCGAACTGATAGTCACCGCCCGATGCGCAGGCCAGCAGTGCCACCCGGGGCGGCATCGGCAGCCGCAGCGCCATCAGGTCCGAGGCGGTCAGCGGGCGGTGGTCGCCGATGGCGTCGGCGTCTCCGGGAGCGTCCGCGGTGCAGGCCAGGTGCAGGGCGGCCCGATCGGCCTGGGCGGCATGGCCATCCGGCGAACTCGCGTGGCCGACGTACATCAGCCTGCTCGGGGACTGCGCCAACAGTTCGGCGAGCCAGCGGCGGTCGGCATCCTGACGCCGGAACAGTTCCACCGCCGCGTCGACCGTCGGCAGCACCGCACGGTGTGCCATCAGCCCGGTGTAGTGCCGCGCCAACGCCGTCTCGGCCGATGGCCTGCCGAGCACCGACCCGAGCGCGGAGTCCGGGCGCTGGCCGGGCACCCGGGGGTCGAGCACCAGCACCGGGGGAGCGTCTCGGCGGGCGTCCCACCCAGCCGGTGACCGCGGCGAGTGCACGATGTTCTGCGGCACCGCCATCAGCACGTCGACCATCTCCATCAGCCGGTACCCGTCGGTGTGCTCGCCGATATCGGCCAGCTGCCAAGGGATTCGGGCGGCAACCCTGCCGCTGGCGGTGATGGCGTCCTGGCGGGCGCGGACGAGTTCTTCCTTGCTCGGCCCCGACTTCGGCAAGGCCAGCAGGCCCCACGGGACGCGAGCCAGGCGCGCAGTGGGCGAGACGAACAGCACCGCGCGCGGGCTTGCCACGCATTCCGTCAACAGCTGCCACCCGGGTTCGGCGATGAGCAGCACACCCAGGATGTAGGCGAGCGTCGGCTCGGCCTGTGGGGTCGCGAACGGGCCGCCCGTCAGCGCCCGCTCGATGGCGTCTCGACGGCTCTGACCGTCGTGCGGCTCCGGCAACGCGTCGGCCAGCTCCTGCAGCGCCGCCAGCAGAATCGGTTCCTCAACCACCCAATTGACGGTTCTGGACGGCTGCCCGACGATCCGCAAACTGGCGTACGTGACGATCCCGAGATCCGCGAAGCGCAGGACCAGAGTCGGCCGGTCCGTGTCACTCATGGCCAGGTCGACCAGGCGGGTTCGTCGGCGGTGACCGCCCGGCCGTAGCGCTGCAACGCCAGCGCGCGATAGTGACTCAAAATCGGGCCGGCGTCCGGCTGCATCTGTAGCGGCGGCAACGGGCCCAGGCGCGTCAGCGATGCGCCGCCGCGCGCCGGCGGGCCGACGGCTGCCAGCGCTTCACCGGCGTCGATCAGCAGCGAAGGGGCGGCCGCGGATGCCCATTCGCCGACTTTGGCCGCCTGCGGTTCGGCATTGAAAGTCCCTCGCGCGCTGTGGTATTCGACCAGTTCGCTGATCAGCTCGGTGTTCTCCCATTCCCAGGCTACGGCGAAGGCACTGGCCAAGATCGGCGCCGAGACGTTGGTGGCCCAGCGTGATCTCGCGTCGGCGTCGGCGATCGAGTACCGCACCGAGTCGACCGCCAACGCGGCCGGCACCTTGAGCTCCGCGGCCTGTTCGAGTTTGGTCATACCGCGCCAATACTCTGGGGTGCCCACTTCGCCGCGCAGGATGCCGAGGCCCTCGGCCTGCCGCGCCTCGGTTTCCTGCAGCGTCTCGTCGGGGTCCCCCGAACTGTCGAACCCTAGGTCGGTCAATGCGTCAGCGCGCCACACGGTTCCGAGGTGGTTGTCGAGTTGCGCGTACTGCAGCCAGCTGCTGCGCGGCGACGAGTCGAGCAGCTCGCGAGCCTGGGCGATCAGCTCGACCGCTTCCGGGAAGCGGCCCCAGAAGATCGCTATCCAGCTGCGCTGCAACAGGATACGGTGCAGGTACAGTGGCTTGCCCAGTTCACGCCACCGCCTCTCGGCGTGTCCCCAGCATTCGTCGGCCGCTTCCAACGCGCCTGAGGCCAGCCGGGTGAGTCCCAGGTACAGCCAGCACCGGGCCTCGTCATGCGCTCGGGCGTATCGCGCGAGGATGGGCTGGGCCTCCGAGACCAGCTGCTCGGTCGTGGCGTGGTCGGCCGCCGACCAGCACGCCGCGGCACGTTCCAATTGCGTTCTGGCCGTGGCTAATTCCCATCCACGCGCCTGTGCGCGGGCTCCCGCGCGACGCAGCCACGGCTGCGCCTCGGACAATCGCCCGGTTTCCACGCAGAACCTGCCGTATGCGGTAGCCGCATCGATCCGGAGATGGTCCCCGGCCTCGCTGTCGCCGCCCAGGTGATCCGGATCCGCTATCGCGCCGAGCACGCGCTCCCACAAGGGAAGCGACTCGAGATGCAGGTCGTCGTCGCAGAGCGCGGTCGCGCACAGCAGTTGTCCATAGGTGAGCAGGTAGGCATGTTCGTCGGCGAGGTCGGTTAAATCGGTGTTCGAGTCGTCCAACGCCGCCAGCTCCTTCGCGGCGCCTTCGTGATCGCCGAGCGCCGCGGTCAGTCCCGTCTGCAGGAATTGGGCTCGCCGCGAGTACCGACGGATCATGTGCGCCACATCCGCGGCGGGCGCACCCGGTTGTGCGGAATAGGCGGCCAGGCAGTCGCGGATGCGCCGAATCGACTCGCGGACGCCATCATTCGCTCCCCGCGCCAGGTAGATCTCGCCAAGCTGCGCGAATGCCTCGAGCGCCAGATCGTCGCGATCCTCTTGCTCGATGCGGGGCAGCAACGACAGCAGCAGATCCCGCGCCGCGCCCTCGTCGGCGGCGAATGCCAGCTGGCGTGCGCGCTCCAACTCGGCCGGAATCGACACGGCTGCATCATAAGTCTTGGCGGCGCAAACCCGGAGCGGCGGACGTGTGATCCAGCCACGTCCGCCGCCCGGAGTTCGACCGATCAACCGCAGGTCACCTTGATGCTGAAGTCCTTGCTGACCATGCCGGCCATCGGGTTCTTCAAATCAGCGCCCTGCGCCTGGCCCGTGATGGTGTAGGTCTTACCGTCCACCGCCACGTTCGCCGAGCCGACCTTGGCGCCCATGCCGCTGCTGACCGACAGCGCGTTGCCGTCGACGACAAGGGCCAACGATTCGACCTTCGGCGTGGCCTCGTCGGTCATCACGACCGCCAGTGCCTGCTGGCCACCGCCGGTGGACCCGCTGCCGATGTCGATCTTGCCGCCGGTTTTGACGCAGGTCACCGAGGCCGGGTTCAACCCCGCGAGGTCGCTGCCGCCGACCTTGACCTGGGCGCCGGTGCCGGTGGAGGCGCTGGGCGCGCCACTTGACCCCGTGCTGGCCGTGTGGCCGCCGCTCGAGCAGGCCACCAGCGCCGACGCGACGCCAAGGCCTCCAATCGCTGCCGCGAGAAGACGTTTCACTGGGATTTCCTTCCTTCATGCGCCGCCCTGTTGGCGTCGTCATGGGAGGAGTACAGAACGCCCGAATTGCTACCGATCCCAATTTTTCGGTGCAACCGGTAGGCTGCCTCGACGTGGCCCTACGAACGGAGGCAGCCGTTGCCGAAGGTGAAATGGCTGGGAAAGCCTGAGGCCCATGACTTTCCGGCCGCGGCCGACTATCTCGCCTTGCTCGCCGACCCGCACACCGTCGAAGAGCTGACCTATAGCCTGCAGACCTCCGACGTTGTGCACAAGAAGGCCAAGGACATACTGCGGGCCGCCCAGCTGAGCCTGCTGCCGGTGGACAATCCACACGTCGCGTCCGATCTCTCCAAGATCAAAAAGGGTGAACCGCTCTCGCCGATCCTGCTGGTCCGCGGCGACTTCGCCACCGGCGTTCCTTTGCAGATCGCCGACGGCTACCACCGCGTGTGCGCGAGCTATCACACCGACGAGAACACCGACATTCCCGTCGTCATAGTCGGCCGGCCGCAATGATCGAGATCCAGACCGTCGGAACGGTGCGGGTGCTGGCCCTGTCTTCGGGCCGGGTCAACGCCCTCGATGTCGAGCTACTGGAGGAGCTGACCGCCGCCGTCGGCGAGCTGCGGGATTCGGGCGCCGGCCCGCTCGTCGTCACCGGCGCGGGCCGGGTGTTCTGCGCCGGGGTCGACCTCAACCGCGTGCTGCAGGGCGGGGCCGACTACGCCGAGCGGTTGATCCCCGCGCTGTCCGACGCGTTCGTCGCGCTGTTCGGCTACCCAGGGCCGACCGTCGCCGCGATCAACGGCGCCGCGATCGCGGGCGGATGCGTGCTGGCATGTGCGTGCGACCGCCGCCTGATCGGCCCGGACGCGCAGATCGGGGCGACCGAGGTCCGCGTCGGGGTGCCGTTCCCGGCCGCCGCGCTGGAGGTCATCCGTCACGCGTGCGGCGATCACGCGGAGGAGGTGTTGCTCGGCGGCGGCCTCTATCGCGGCGGCGACGCTGTCGCCAGCGGACTTGCCCACCGCGTCGTCGCCGACGATCTCGTCGGGGCGGCCGTGGCGGAGGCGTCGGGCCTGGGTGAGATCTCGCCCGACGCCTATCGGCACACCAAAGCCCAGCTGAGGGCGCCCGTTCTGGCGCGGATCGGCGAGGCCGGCGAGATCGACCGCGAGGTGCGTGAGCTGTGGGGTGCCGAGCAGACCCGGACGCGCATCGCCGACTCGCTCGAGCGCTTACGGCGCCGCTGAGTTATTCGTCGTCGACCGCGACGCCGCCGCGGGTGCGCCGACGGCGCATGCGGTGGGTGCCCTTGCCGGTGGGGCGGCGATTGCGCAGCCCGCCCGAGGTCTCCTCGGCGGCCGGCTCTTCGGTCGCTGCCTCTTCGGCTTTTTCGGTGGCGGCGGGCTCTTCGGCTTCCCCGGCCTCCGCTGGCTCTTCAGCTTCTTCGGCTTCGGCGGTTTCTTCGGTTTCCGCGACCGGCTCGACCGTCTCGGCTTCCTCGGTTTCTTCAGCCTCGGCTTCGGTCTCTTCGGCTTCTTCCGCTTCTTCGTCGGCCTCGGACTCCGCTGCCTCGGTGTCCTCGGCGGCTTCGTCGGTCTCCTCGTCCTTCTTGCGACGACGCTTCTTGGGCTTCTTCGCCTTGATCGGTTTCGGCGGTGGCGGCGGCAATTCGGCGACGAACGACAGGTAGAAGGCGAAGATTCCGAGCAGGCCGATCGCGGCGGCGGCGCCGTAGATGCCGAACAGATACCGCCCCGCGGAGTCCAGGCTGAGCCAGATCTCGCTGATCGCGGTACCGACGATCAGCACGCCCGCCAGCACGTGGGCCACGATCGACCAGACCCGCATGGACAGCGCCAGCTGCGGGGTGCCCAGCTCCGGCTTGCGGGTGCGCAGCAGGGTGAACACCACCGGCAGCGCGGCCAGCCCGATGAGCGCGCCCGACGCGATGCGGCCCGCCATCCCCAGTCCGCGCGTCATCTCGCCCGTCAGCTCGTACCAGCGGGGCAGCACGCAGAAGAAATAGAGGACGCCGGCACCGATCGAAAACAACAAGTGCCACGGTATGGCGACCTTGCGCCCCATACGCCTCCTCATGCTGATGGTGAGTCCTCGGCCGCACCGGGGACTAGCTGGCGGAGGATGCGGGATTTGAACCCGCGAGGGCTATTAACCCAACCCGCGTTCCAGGCGAGCGCCATAGGCCACTAGGCGAATCCTCCGTGGCCATGGTAGCCGAGTGCGCTACGGCCCCCACCGGTTGCACGTGGGTTACTCCGGGCCAGGTATTACACTCGCGATGGACCCCGCGCGGCGTCTATCCTGTGAACTCCCCCAGGGCCGGAAGGCAGCAAGGGTCAATGGGCTCTGTCGGGTGCGCGGGGTCCCCTA
>NZ_MBEM01000018.1:0-3037 GCF_001954045.1 Mycobacterium sp. SP-6446
ACGACTCGTCGACCCCGACCCGCTCCAGGCCAAGGACCTGGCCGTAGATGCCGGCGACGATGTCCTCGGTGGGGGTGGCCGGGGCGCGGTAGCCGCCGGCGTCCTGGTACTCCGGCGCCGGCAGGGCGCGTTTGTCGAGCTTGCCGTTGACCGTCAGCGGCAGGGCATCGATCACCATGACCGCGGCGGGGACCATGTAGGCCGGGAGCCGCTCGGCCAGCTGGGCGCGCACCCGGGCCGCGTCGGTGTTCCCGGTGACATAGCCGACCAGGCGCTTGTCGCCGGGTTGGTCCTCGCGGGCGATCACCACCGCTTGGCGCACCCCGTCCACGCTGGCCAGCGCGGCCTGGATTTCACCGAGCTCGATGCGATAACCGCGGATCTTGACCTGGTCGTCGGCGCGCCCGAGGTACTGCAGCTGCCCGTCGGCGCCCCAGCACACCAGGTCGCCGGTGCGATACATCCGCGACCCGGGCACCCCGAAGGGGCACGCCACAAACCGCGACGCGGTCAAGCCGGCCCGCCGCACGTATCCGTACCCCGCGCCGGAACCGGCCACATACAGCTCACCGATCACGCCGGGCGGTGTCGGCCGCAACCACCCGTCCAGCACAAAAAAGGCGAGATGCGCCAACGGGCCCCCGACGGGGCTGACATTGGTGACGGCGTCGCCGTCGACGATCTGCCGCAGCGAGGCGTGCACCGTTGTCTCGGTGGTGCCGTACATGTTGATCAGGCGGGGCAATCCGGGATGGTCGTGCATCCACTGCTTGAGGCGTTGCGGTTCCAGCGCCTCGCCGGCGAAGATCACGGTCCGCAGGTTCAACCGTTGGCCCAGCTCCGGTGATTGCGCGTCCGCGGCTTGCAGCGCATAAAACGCCGACGGGGTCTGGCTCAACACGCCGACTTGCTCCGCGACCAGGAGGGAGTGGAACTCTTCCGGTGAACGCGCCACCGACTCGGGCACCACCACCAGCCGCCCGCCGTGCAGGAGCGCGCCCCACATCTCGCACACCGACACGTCGAAGGCCAGCGAATGCCATTGCGACCACACATCGGTCAGCTCCAGGCTGTCGCCCATGGAGTCCAGCAGCTCGATCACGTTGTGGTGGGTGATCGCGACACCCTTGGGGACTCCAGTGGTCCCCGAGGTGTAGATCAGGTAGGCGATCTCGTCGGGGGCCGGGGCCGGCAATGCGGTGCTGGGCTGGGCTGCGATGCGCGGGTCGTGGATGTCGATGGCCAGCAGGTCCTGTCCGGCCAGCCGGTCGGCGTGCGCGGTGGTGGTGATCGCGGCGATCGGCGCGGCATCGCCGAGCACGAACTGCATCCGAGCGTCCGGTACCGCGGGGTCGATCGGCACATAGGCCGCACCGGTTTTCAGCACCGCCAGGATCGACACGATCGCCTCGGCCGAGCGCGACAGCAGTAGCGCCACGCGCTGCCCCGGCCCGGCACCGTGGCCAATCAGCAAGTGCGCCAACCGGTTCGACGCCTCGTCTAGCTCGCGGTAGGTCATGCTGCGGCCGTCGAACGTCAGCGCCACGGTGTGCGGTGAGCGATCCACCTGCGCGGCGAATGCTGCCGGAATCGATACCGTGGCGCTCGCGGGTTGGGTCAGCGCCGCGCGGTTGGCCCAGCCATCCAGGCGGGCCTGCTCCCCGGCGTCGAGCACGTCCACGGTGGAGAGCCGCCGCGTCGGATCGGCGGTGATCGCCACCAAGACCCGCCGCAGCCGCTCGATGAGGGTTTCGATGCTGGCCGCGTCGAAGACGTCGGTGCGAAATTCCACGCTTCCGCCGATCCCGGCGGGCTGGCCGTCCTCGGTCCAGCGTTCGGCCAACGAAAAGGTCAAATCCATGCGGGCGCTGTGGGTATCGGCCGGCAGCGGGCTGACCTCGAGATCACCAAGCGCCATCCCGCCGGGATCGCTGTCCTGCCAGTTCTGCCAGGCCAGCATCACCTGAACCAACGGATGATGCGCCAGGGAGCGGGCCGGGTTGAGCCGCTCGACCAACACCTCGAACGGCACGTCCTGATGCTCGTAGGCGGCCAGGCTGCGTTGGCGCACCTGCGCCAGTAGTTCGGCGATCGTGGGGTCGCCCGCTACGTCCAGACGCAACACCAGGGTGTTGACGAAGAAACCGACCAGGTCATCCAGTGCGGTGTCGCGCCGTCCGGCGATCGGGAACCCCACGGCCACATCCACACTCGCGCTGATCTTCGCCAGCAGCACCGCCAGCGCGGCCTGCATCACCATGAAGCTGGTCGCGTTGTGTTCCGCCGCTACCCGGCGCAGCTGCCGCTGCACCTCGACCGGCCACGCCACCGCAACCGTGGCCCCGCGGTAATCGGCCACCGGCGGATAGGGCCGATCGGTCGGCAACGCAAGGCGCTCGGGCATTCCCGCCAAAGCGCCCTCCCAGTACGCCAATTGCGCGCCGATCCGGCTCTCGCTGTCGTCGAGCTCACCGAATTGCGCGCGCTGCCACAGCGTGTAATCGACGTACTGCACCGGCAACGGCATCCACCCCGGCGCCTGCCCGACCGCGCGACTGGCGTAGGCCACGCCCAGATCGCGCACCAGCGGGCCGACCGAGAGTCCGTCGGCGGCGATGTGATGCACGACGGCCGCTAGCACATGGTCGTCGTCGGCGGTCCGGAAAAGCCGCGCCCGCAACGGAATCGCGGAAGAAAGATCGAATTCGTAGCCCGCCATCTCCTCGATCGCCGCCGCCAGCTGGCTTTCCGACCAGCCCGCGGCGTCGACGACATCCCAGCCGAAATCGGCCCGCTCAGCCGGCACCACCACCTGCTGCGGTGCGCCCTGCGGGGCGACGAACACGGTGCGCAGGCTTTCGTGCCGGGCCACCACATCGCCCAGCGCGGCGCCCAGCGCCTCCGCGTCCAACGGCCCGCGCAGCCGCAGGGCCACCGCCATGTTGTAAACCGGTGAGGGCCCGTGCAATTGGTCCAAGAACCACAACCGGTTCTGGGTGAACGACAACGGCACCACCGCCGGCCGCTCCCCGGCCAC
>NZ_MBEM01000019.1:0-1119 GCF_001954045.1 Mycobacterium sp. SP-6446
CGCGGTGGCCAGCACGCTGGCGGTGGCGTTGACGCTGTATCTGGTTGCGTCGCTGCTGATTTGGATACAAGCGCGGCTGCTGAACCTCACGCTGCAGCGCACCATGGTGGCGCTGCGTTCCCAGGTCGAGGACAAGGTGCACCGACTGCCACTGGCCTACTTTGACGGACGGCAGCGCGGCGAGCTGCTCAGCCGGGTCACCAACGACATCGACAACCTGCAATCGTCGCTGTCGATGACGCTCAGTCAGCTGCTGACGTCGATCCTGACCATCGTGGCGGTGCTTGCGATGATGGTGTCGATCTCGCCGCTGCTGGCGCTCATCACCTTGCTCACCGTGCCGGTCTCGCTGCTGGCCACGCGCGCGATCGCCCGCCGTTCGCAACGGCTGTTCGCGGCCCAGTGGAAGAGCATCGGACGGCTCAACGCGCACATCGAGGAGACCTACAGCGGGTTCACGATCGTCAAGACGTTCGGCCACCAGGCCGCGGCGCGCGAGCAGTTCCGCGGTTTGAACGACGACGTCTACCACGCCAGCTTCGGTTCCCAATTCTTCTCCGGTCTGGTCGCACCGGCGACGACGTTCGTCGGCAACCTGGGATACGTTGCGGTGGCCGTGATGGGTGGGCTGCAGGTGGCCACCGGACAAATCACCCTCGGCAGCATTCAGGCGTTCATCCAATATGTGCGGCAGTTCAATACCCCGCTGAGCCAGGTCGCCGGGATGTACAACACCCTGCAATCCGGAGTCGCCAGCGCCGAGCGGGTGTTCGAGCTGCTCGACGAGCCGGAGGAGACTCCGGCAGCCGAGCCAGGTCCCGAGCCGGCCGGACCAGCCGGTCGATCGGGGCCGAGCGGACGGGTCGAGTTCGAGCGCGTCAGCTTTGCCTACCGTCCGGGCACCCCGGTCATCGAGGACCTGTCGCTGGTGGCCGAGCCCGGCAGCACGGTGGCGATCGTCGGACCGACAGGGGCCGGCAAAACCACCCTGGTGAACCTGCTCATGCGGTTCTACGACGTCGATTCCGGCCGGATCCTCATCGACGGGGTCGACATCACCACGATGAGCAGGCAAACGCTGCGCTCGCGCATCGGCATGGTGCTGCAGGACACCTGGCT
>NZ_MBEM01000020.1:0-561 GCF_001954045.1 Mycobacterium sp. SP-6446
AGGGCGATCAGCGCGTCGGCATCGTTGGTAGCCGCGATACCCAGCGGCTCGATGCCGGCCAATTCCCCGGCGTCCTTGCCGACTTTGTCGGGCGAATGCACCCATACCCCAACGAGTTCCAGGTCTGGCCGGCGGCGGATCGCATCGATGGCGATCGACCCGACTCCCCCCGTCGACCACACGACGGTACGCATAGGGTTCACCTCCCTACTCATGAGCGCCCGCGGCGCACGTAGTCGGCGGCCGGCCCAGCCCAACTCGGAGCACGCAGGTCGAACCTCAGCGTGAGCATCAACAGCACCATAACCTAAGATTTGTTCATTAGGATAGTGCCTACTCTCTTAACAGGAGGAACAGGATGACGACCCAGCGGGTAGTGGTCTGGGCGACGGGCGGCATCGGGTCGATCGCGATCCGCACCATCCACCGACGCCCCGATCTGGATCTGGTCGGCGTGTGGGTGCACTCCGCGGAGAAGGTCGGCAGGGACGCCGGCGAACTCGCCAACGGCGAGCCGATCGGCCTCGCCGCCACCAGCGATGCCGACGCGCTGATCGCCGG
>NZ_MBEM01000021.1:0-34050 GCF_001954045.1 Mycobacterium sp. SP-6446
GCACAAGTTGCGCACCAAGGGTCGCGCCGCGCTGGTGCGGTAGGGCGGGTAGTCCAGGCGCGGCTGCGGCCCGGCACCGTCCGCGCGCCGGTAGCCGGCCGCCAGGCACGCGATCTCCGCGGTGATGTCGGCCTGCGACGCGGCGCGCTCGGCGTTCATGAGCCGTGACGCTACCCGCGATGCGGCCGTGAGCTACAGAGCGCGCACCAGCGCGGCGCGACCCTTGGTGCGCAACTTGTGCAGCGCCGAGCCACGGTATTGGTCGATCTTGGCGGCCATCTTGTTGCCCAGCTCCTCGAGTTCGGCTTCGGTGATCTTCACCTCCGGCGGAGCGGGAATCATGTCGCGCTCTTCCTCGTCGGCGTGCGCCTCCAGCACGGTCTTGAACGAGTTCCACTCCTGCTCGTACCCCGGCGCGGTCTGCGGGGTCTTCAGCAGCACCGACAGCTGGTCGATCACCTGCCGATGCTCGGCGTGCGCGATCGCGATCAGCTTGGTGGCCGCCCCCAACGCCGGGTAGTACAAGTCGTCCTCGATGCGGAAATGAATGTCGAGTTCGATCAGCATCTCGTCGAAAAGGGCATGGCGCTCTTCGCTGTTCACCGGCGCTTCGCTGATCTTGCGACCGAGCCCCTTGATCACGACGTGGTGATCCTTCAGCACTTCGTACGCGTTCACTTCGCTACCTCCTCGGCACGCACTTCGACCATTCCGTTGACCAGCCTGGCCTCGTAACACGGCAGTGGAGCAGCCGAAGGGCCACGCAAAACCTCGCCCGACTCGGCCGCGAACCACGAGCCGTGCCATGGACACACGATCCGGCCCCGATCGACCCAGCCGTCGGCCATCGGAGCGGCCAGGTGCGGGCAGAATTCACCGAACGCCGACACCTCGCCGCGGTCGGTCTGGCAGACCACCAGGCCCACCCCGTCGACCTCGACCCGCACCGGCTTTCCGTTCAACGAGCCCTCCGGCAACACCGGGGTCCACTCGGTGGTGCGCAGCCGTTCGCCCGACTGGTCGATTCCGATCCCGGAGTCGAACACCAGGGCCCCGCCCAGGTAGCTGCCGCCCAGCGTCAGGCCGTAGCCCAGCGCGCTCAGGACGATCCCGCGGCCATGGCGACCGCGGCGGCGGTCCCACCACGACCGCGCGTACAGCGCCGTCGCCACCATGTTCACCACGCCGTGCACCAGCCCCACCCGGCGGTCCTGCTCGTGGGTGTGCTGCCAGTCGGTGGCGCCGGTGATGGCAGAGCCGATGCTCGCCAGGATGCCGACGCCGAGCGCGCGGGAGGCGAACCGCGATGCGTCGCGGACCTCGGTGGCCGGCTGGCCCGGCAGCAGGCTGAGGGCGTCCAGCGCCACCGTCGTGCCGAGCGCCCCGCTCGTCAGCGACGCCAGCGGCGGATGAACCGGGTGCCCGAGCCACACACCGTTGAGCGCATTGGTGACGGCGTTGCGGGCCCGGCCGAGTCCGTTGTAGGCGAAGCTGAGCAGGTGTTCCAACCGATAGCTCGGCCGATCCAGCCACTCCTGACGCCCGATGCCGGACAACACCCGCGGTCCGACATTCCGCAATCGGCCATCCCGTGACCGACCAACCATGGCTACCTACCCTTCCTCACATGCAGAGCTATACGACGATTAGATACGCAAACGCGGAGATTACTGCCCGGGACCACCGTAGCGGCGCCCACCCGGTCGTCGATTGTGCGGCACCTGTGAATCAGCTCAAAGGATCCTTCGGGATTGCCGGCGGGACCGTTTTGGCGGATTCTATTGACCAGAAGATCCTTCTGTAGAGCAGAGTGAGCCGCCCGATGGCAGATCAGCACAGCGATTTAGTGGCTGTCTTCGAGAACGTCCGCCAGGGGATGATCCCCGCGCACATCTACAACGACAGGCAGCTTTTCGAGCTGGAGAAGGAACGCCTGTTCGGCCGGGCGTGGACGTTCGTGGCGCACGAGTCGGAGATCCCGCAGGAGGGCGACTACGTAGTGCGCCGGGTTCTCGACGATTCCTTCATCGTCACCCGTTGCGCGAACGGCGAAGTGCGTGCCTTGTTCAATATGTGCCTGCACCGCGGCATGCAGGTCTGCCGAGCCGAGATGGGCAACGCCTCCAACTTCCGCTGCCCGTATCACGGCTGGACCTACCGCAACGACGGCCGGCTCACCGGCTTGCCGTTCCACCGCGAGGCCTACGGCGGCGACGCGGGGTTCGCCAAAAACCAGACCCTGCTGCCGGCACCGAACCTGGCCGGCTACAACGGGCTGTTGTTCATCAGCCTGGATCCCCACGCCGAGCCGCTCGAGGACTTCCTCGGCGACTTCAGGTTCTACCTGGACTACTACACCAAGCAGAGCAGCGGCGGCATCGAGCTGCGGGGGCCGCAACGATGGCGGATCAAGGCCAACTGGAAGATCGGCGCCGAAAACTTCGCCGGCGACATGTACCACACGCCGCACACGCACGCGTCGATCGTCGACATCGGGCTGTTCCGCGAGCCAAAAGCCCAGAAGCGCAAGGACGGTGCCACCTACTGGGCGCACCGCGGCGGCGGCACCACGTACAAACTCCCGCCGGGCGGCTTCGAGGAGCGGATGCGCTACGTCGGCTATCCCGACGAGATGATCGGCCGGATCAAGGACACCTGGACGTCGCGGCAGCAGCGGGTGGTCGGCGAGGACGGATTCATGATCTCCGCGGCTACCTGCTTTCCGAACCTGAGTTTCGTACACAACTGGCCGAAATTGCCCGGCAGCGAGGCGGTTTTGCCGTTCATCTCGATTCGGCTGTGGCAGCCGATCAGTGAGAACGAAACCGAGGTGTGCTCGTGGTTCGCGGTGGACTCGGCCGCTCCCCCGCAGTACAAACGGGACTCCTACAAGGCATATTTGATGTGCTTCGGTTCGACCGGCATGTTCGAACAAGACGACGTGGAGAACTGGGTGTCGCTGACTACCACCGCGGGCGGTTCGATGGCGCGCCGCCTGCTGCTGAACAGCCGGATGGGCCTGCTGCCCGACGACCGTCCGGTTATCGAGCCACTGACGGCCGAGTCGTTCCACGGGCCGGGACGCGCGCAGGTCGGCTACAACGAGAACAACCAGCGCGCGTTGCTGACGTTGTGGGCGGACTACCTGTCATGAGAAAAGCCCTGCCATTCAACGACATTCGCCATCTGCAAGCCCATCAGTTCCTGGTCGACGAGGCCTACCTGCTGGACGCCCAGGACTACGACGCGTGGCTGGACACGCTGACCGACGACGTCCGTTACGTGATGCCTGTCCGGGTTACGACGGCGCGCGGCGCCGGCTTCGACGCCGCACCGGAAAGGGGACCGGGGATGGCCCATTTCGACGAGGACAAGTACTCGCTGCGCCAGCGGGTCGCGCGCTTCGCCACCGAGCACGCCTGGACCGAGGATCCGCCGTCGCGGCTGCGGCACTTCGTCACCAACGTGCGCACCTTCGACGGCGACGACGAGGCACACCTGGTGGCCGAATCGGCCGAACTGCTCTTCCGTAGCCGCGGGGACGTGAACGAGAGCGCGCTGGTGTCGTGCGGGCGCGAGGACGTCCTGCGTAGGTGTGGCGATGACTGGAAGCTGGCCCGCCGCAAGATCTTTGTCGACGAGTCGGTGCTGCGGATGCAAAACCTGGCGGTGTTCCTATGAGCGACGGCGCCATCACGATTGCCAACGAATTCGCCGAGGTCGTGGTGCGCCGGGTCGATACGCGCAACGGATCGCGGCTGCTGATCAGCGCGCCAAAGTCCGGGCGATCGATCAGCCTGGACGCGCTCGAGATCGAGGCACTGACCCGGCAGAACATCCGTACGCTGGCGGCCATGGTCGGCAATCCCGATGGCCCGCTGCTGCCCGACGAGGGCGAACGATGACGGGCTGGCTCCAGGGCAAGCGGGCGCTGGTGGTGGGCGGCGGTTCGGGAATCGGCCGCGCCGTCGTCGACACGTTCTGCGCCGAGGGCGCCAACGTCGCTGTGCTGGAACGTGATTCCGAGAAATGCGAGGCGCTGCGGCGGAAGTCGCCCGGCCTCCCGGTGATCGAAGGCGACGCCGTCACCCGCGAGGCCAACGAGCGCGCGGTCGCCGCGGCGGCCGACGCGTTCGACGGGCTGGACACCCTGGTGAACTGCGTCGGAATCTTCGATTTCTACAAGGGAATTGCCGACCTCGACGCCGACGGCCTTGCCCCCGCGTTCGACGAAATCTTCCGCACCAATGTGCTCAGCCATCTGCACTCGGTCAAGGCCGCGGTCCCGGCGCTGCAGGCCGGAACCGGATCGTCGATCATCCTGACCGAGTCCGCGTCGTCGTTCTATCCCGGACGCGGCGGCGTGCTGTACGTCTCGTCGAAGTTCGCCGTGCGCGGGCTGGTCTCGGCCCTGGCACACGAGCTGGCGCC
This sequence comes from Mycobacterium sp. SP-6446, assembly GCF_001954045.1. Classification (NCBI taxonomy): domain Bacteria; kingdom Bacillati; phylum Actinomycetota; class Actinomycetes; order Mycobacteriales; family Mycobacteriaceae; genus Mycobacterium; species Mycobacterium sp. SP-6446. The sequence goes on from NZ_MBEM01000021.1 coordinate 4,432, forward strand.
CGGAATTCGCGTCAACGGGGTGGCGCCGGGCGGCACGCTGGGCACCGACCTACGCGGCCCGTCCAGCCTGGGACTGGACGCCATGCGGCTCGATGACACCCCCAACCGGGCCCGCGACCTCGCCGCGCGCACCCCGCTCAACATTGCGCTCGACGGCCGGGACCACGCGTGGAGTTATGTGTTCTTGGCGTCCGACCGATCCCGCGGCATCACCGGCGAAACGATCCACCCCGATGGCGGATTCGGGTTGGGCGCGCCGGGATGACGCGCCTTGACGAGCAGCGCGCCCTGGTGGCCCAAGGCTGCCGGGTCGCAGCGGCGCGCGGCCTGGTCGACGGCATCCTCGGTCACCTGAGCCTGCGGATCGACGACGAGCGCCTGCTGATTCGGTGCCGCAGCGACACCGACACCGGGGTGGCCTTCACCCGGGCGTCCGACGTCCGGCTCATCACGTTCGACGGAACCGCCGGCGCCACAGGTGAACTCGACGGCTACCGGGTGCCCAACGAACTGCCGATCCACGTCGAAACCCTGCTGGCCAACCCGGAATACCGGGCGGTCGCGCACCTGCACCCGCCCGCCGTCGTCGCCGCCGACCTCGCCGGCATCGAGATCCGGCCGATCTACGGGGCCTACGACATTCCCGGCGCATGGCTGGCCCGTGGCGGGGTGCCCGTCTACAAACGCGCCGTGCTGATCCGGAATTCGGCGCTGGGCAAGGAAATGGTGGCGGCCATGCGCGACCGGCCGCTGGTGATCTGCCGCGGACACGGGATCACCAGCGCCGCGGCCACCGTCGAGCAGGCGGTGCTGCAGGCGATCAGCGTCGACGCGCTTGCCCGGATGTCGTTGCGGGTGCGCTCGGCCGGCGGCACGCCGGCCGACATCGACGACTCCGACTGGGACGACCTGCCGGACCTGGGGGCCGCGTTCACCGCCGAGGCGGCCTGGCGCCACGAGGTGGCCCGCTTGGGGGCTCAGCCGAGCTGATCGCCAATCTCCTTGGCCGCCTTGGTGAGTGCGGCGGCCACCGATGAGTATTGCGAGCTGCGCAGCCGCTGCTGCGGGGCGGCGGCGTTGAGCGCGATGCGCAGGCCGGGCGCCCGGGTCGGGATGGGCACCGCGACCGACGCGACGCCTTCCTCGCTCTCCTCACGATTGAACGCGTAGCCGCGCTCGCGGATGCGGCCGAGCTCCGCCTCCAACTCGGTGCGGCTGCCGATCGAACGAGAGGTGATGCGCTGCAACGGTTCATCGGGTAGCAGCTGACGCAATTCCGGCTGGGACAACTGGGCCAACAGGACCTTGCCCGTCGACGTGCAGTGCGCAGGCAGGGTGCGCCCGAGCCGCGACGCCACCCGCACCGCGGCGGGACCCTCGACCGCGGCGACGAAACGAACACCGGCGCCGTCGAGCATGCCGAGGTGGATGGTTTCGCGCAGTTGTTCGCTGAGGCTGCGCATGATCGGCGTGGCGGATCGCTGAATGTCGATGCGGCCGAAGATCGCAAACGCCACACCGGTCAACGACGGACCGGGCAGATACGCCTTGGACACTGGGTCTTGGCGGACGAACCCGCGATAGGCCAGCATGGCCAGCAACCGGTGCGCCGTCGAGGACGCCACCCCCAGGTACCGCGTCGCCTCGCTCAACCGGATCTGCGGCTGCTCACCCAACAGCAGCAGCAGCTTGAGCGCGTTGTCGACCGACTCGATCGGGTACTGCGGCGCGCCCTTCCCGGACATGAACTCACGGTAGCCCGTCCGTCACGTCGCGGCCGTCCCAATTGCCCCACGAGTCTGCCGCCTGGGTCTCCTCACAAGTCGATCGACGACAGCCGCAATTGCGGATCGGCTGTCAGCGTCCCCAACAACTGCTCCAAGTGGTCGATCAGGGTTTTGACCGCGGTCGGGGTGAAAACCGCGGTGCGGTATTCCACGACGCCGCTGATTCCGGCGGGCTCACCGCCGTCGGCGAACTCTTCGGTGAGCGACAGCAAGAAGTTCATTCGTGCCGTCCCGGTGTGTACCGGATCCCACGTGACATCCAGATCGCCCAGCACCCGCGCGGCGGGCTTGTTGTTTTGCCAGGCCAGCATCGTTTGGATCAGGGGGCGGGGCGGCATTGAGCGCGCGGCGCTGATCCGGTCGACGAGAATTCCGTAGGGCAGGTCCTGGCGGTCGAACGCCTGCAGGCCGCGCGCACGAACGCGAGCCAGTAGCTCCGCGAAGGTGTCGTCATCGGCCACTCCGACGCGTAGCACGACGGTGTTGACGAAGACCCCGACCAAATCGTCCAGCGCCGGGTGGCCGCGGCCAGCCACCGCGATTCCCACAGGGACGTCGGTGCTGGCGGTGAGTTTGGACAGCAGTGCAGCGAAGCCCGCGTGGACAACCATGAAGCTGCTGGCGTGATGCTGGCGGGCCACGCGGATTATCTTGCGGTGCAACGCCGCCGGCCACTCTACGGCCACGATGTCGCCGCGGTTGTCGGCCACCGCTTCGTCCGGCCGGGTGGAGCCTAGCTCCAGGCCTAGGGGCATGCCCGCGAGAGTCTCTTCCCAAAACTTGAGCTGGGTGGCGATGATGCTGTGCGGATCGGCCGGGTCCCCTAGATGGGCGCGCTGCCACAGCGCGAAGTCGATGTATTGGATCGGAAGCGGCGCCCACTTAGGGGCGTGGCCGGCGCATCGACTGCGGTAGGCAGTGTCGAGGTCGGCCGATAGCGGGGCCACCGACCAGCCGTCGGCGGCGATGTGGTGCACGGCAATGGCCAGCAGGTGTTCATCGTCGGCCACGCGATGCAACTGGGCGAACAACGGGATCCGGGTGGCCAGGTCGAATTCGTGACGGGCATGGGCGGCGACGGCCTGTTGGAGCCGCCGCGGAGACCACGCGGTGGCGTCAACGATCTGCCAGCCGAAGTCCGCTCGTTCGGGAGGAAGGACGACTTGTCGGGGTGTGCCCTCGGGGGCCGGATAGACGGTGCGCAGGATTTCATGGCGGTTCACCACGTCGACGAGGGCCTGGCGCAGCGCCTCGACCTCGAGGGGGCCCCGAAGCCTCAGCGCCCACGCGATGTTGAAGACCGGAGACGGTCCGTGCAGTTGAGTGACGGTCCACATCCGGTGTTGGGCCTGCGACAACGGCACCGCCGCGGGCCGCACCACCGGAACCAATGGGGTCGACGGAGTCGAACCGGCTGAGACGAGGGGCGCCAGCTGGGCGATCGTGGGCGCATCAAACAGGGCCCGCACGGACAAGCGGGCGTCCAAAGTGGCGTTGAGCGCCGCGGTGACGCGCATGGCCAGCAGTGAGTCCCCACCCAGATCGAAGAATGATTGGTCGACACCCACCCGTTCCAGCCCGAGGACGTGGGCGTAGAGACCGGCCAGGATTTCCTCGACCGGGGTGCTCGGAGGCCGGTACTCGGCGGCGGTGTACTCGGGGGCCGGCAAAGCGGCGGTGTCGAGTTTGCCGTTGACGGTCAGCGGCAACCGCTCGAGGGTCATGATCGCCGCCGGCACTAGGTAGTGGGGCAAGCGGGCGCCCAGTTCGGTTCGAACGGTGGCCGGGTCGGCCGCACCGGTGATGTAGCCGACGAGGCGTTTGTCTCCGGGACGGTCCTCGCGGGCGATCACCGCGGCCTGCCCTACCCCCGGCAACCGTGCCAGCTCGGCGGCGATTTCGCCGGGCTCGATGCGGTAGCCGCGAATCTTGACCTGGTCGTCCGCCCGGCCCGCGTAGTGCAGTTGCCCGTCGGAACTCCAGCTCGCGAGGTCGCCGGTGCGATACATTCGCGTCCCGTCCCCGCCGAACGGACACGCCACAAAGCGCGAGGCCGTCAAGGCAGGGCGGCGCCAATATCCGAGGCCCACCTGGGCGCCCGCAACATACAACTCGCCTACCACACCAACGGGCACCCTGCGCAACCACTGGTCTAAGACGAACAACACTGTTCCCGGCAGCGGGCGGCCGATCGGTGGTACCCCGCAACCTGGTTGCAACGGATCGCTGATGGACACGCACACCGTGGTTTCGGTGGGTCCGTAGGCGTTGATCATCGCCCGCCCGGGCGCCCAGCGATCCACGACGTCGGACGTGCAGGGCTCACCGCCCACCACCAATGTCGTACCGGCCAGGCCGTCTGTCGACAGCGCCGCCGCAGCCGACGGAGTCTGCGTCAGGGCGGTGACTTGTTCGGCCACGAGCAGCGCGTGAAAGTCCTCCAGCGACTGCGTCACCTGTTCAGGGACCACCACCAGGCATCCACCGTTGAGGAGCGCGCCCCAGATTTCCCACACCGAGAAGTCGAAAGCGTAGGAATGGCATTGGGTTATCGCTCGGCTCGTCTGGTTGTTGAACGGTGCCGGCGCGCCGATCAGTTGGGTGATGTTGTGATGGGTGATCGCCACTCCCTTGGGCGCCCCGGTGGTGCCCGAGGTGTAGAGAATGTAGGCGATATCCTCGGCGGCCGGGGTCGGCAAGGCCGCGCCGGGTGGTGCGCCCGCTGCGGTGTCAGCGGAATCACCAACGTCGATGACGACCAGGTCATCGCCTTCGAGCCGGTGGGCCAGCTGGCGAGTAGTCAGCGCCGCTGCCGGTGTGGTGTCCCGCAGCAGGAACGCGATGCGGGCGTCGGGGTGATCCGGGTCGATGGGTAGGTAAGCGGCTCCAGCTTTCAGCACTCCCAGGATCGCGACGATGGCCTCGTTGCCGCGTGGTAGCAGCAGGGCCACCACGTCACCGCGGCCTACCCCGACCCCCGTCAACCGGGATGCGAGCCGACTGCTGGCGTTGTCGAGCTGCCGATAGGTCAAGACCACGCCGCCGCATGCCAGCGCGGCCGCCCCCGGGATGCGCGCAGCATGGGCGGCAAACAGTCCCGGCACCGTCGAGGTTGAGGGTGCCGGGCTCGTCAATGCGGCACGGTTGCCCCATGCATCGAGTCGGGCGCGCACGGGCTCGTCGAGCAGCGCGATCGAGGACAACCGTCCAGGGTCAGAGGTCATGGCCATGAGCAGTTTTTCCAGACGGGTGGCCAACGCGGGGCCCTCGAAATCTGGAGACGGCGGATCCGCACCCGCGGTGCTCAGAGACAGCCGGTCGCCATCCTGGATGAAGAACAGCCCGAATCGGTCCGCACGCCCGAAATTGGTGTAGACCAACGATGCCGGCGCACCGCCGAAAGGCGGGATCGTTGTCGACGGAAACAAATTGACGGCGACCCTGTCCCGCGTCGCGGCTGCGCTCCGGTGCGCAGCGCTGTTCAGCAATTCCTGCACCGGAAAACGCTGATGCCGCAGAACTTCTCGTATCCGAGCCTCCACATGGTCACATAGGTCCGCGACCGACGAGGACGGCGACGCCCTCAACACCAGCGGCACGATCCCGGCAACCATCCCCGGAATCGTCTTCGACTTTCGAGTCGTTCGCCTGCTCACCGGGAAGTCGAGTACCACCTCGGATCCCCCTGCGCCCCAACCCGGTACCAAAAGCGCGCACGCCGCGGTAAGCACAGCCGATCGACGAACGCCCAACGCGTCGGCCAGGCGCTGCGCCCGTTCGACGACCGCAACATCCAACGGCACCGGCATGGACGCGGTGCCCGCATGATGCTCGTCGCCTCCCCCCGGCAAGCGATAATCCGCCCGATTGTTCTGCGGGGGAAGATTCTCGGTCCAAAACGCGAGATCCTCTTGAAAACTGCCAGATGCCTCATATTCCGATTCGCAGGCGACCAGGTCGTACAGCGAGCCAAAAGCGGGAGCCGGAACCGGTGCCCCGGCGGCAAAGGCCGAGTAGACCAGGGCGACGCGATTTGCGAAAAGGACGGAGCCGAATCCATCGATGGCGATGTGGTGGATACAAATGAACAAGCAAAATTCATCTGGCAGTGTGCGAAACAATGCGAATCTGAACAGCGGGCCGCCCCACGGCATCGGGTCGCGTTGAATGGACGACGCCAGCTTGCGGGCCTCCTGAAAGGGTTCCCGCGCGCCGCTCACGTCGTAGAAGGGGACCTCGACGTCCGGATAATCGGTGGGTGTCTGAACGATTTGGCCGTCGAGCTCGAAAATGCCGACTCTCAGTGGCTCCGCCTCGGCAACCACATGCCGGATCGCACGTTCCACCAAGCCAGGCTCGACCACACCGCTGATCACCACGAAATACCCGGCCTGCCACCCTGTCGCCGAATCGCCCGTTTCCTGAGACAGCCAAATGTCGCGCTGTCCTCGCGTCAGTTCAGGCGAATTCTTGGCAGGTCGGGTCACACGTCGTCCCTCGGCTCGACACTCGGGCACTGTGTCACGCGAATGATATCGACCATGCACCTCGCGCGAATTGCCGCGGACTCCTATCCCGATTGGGGGACAGCCCTGTCCCCCAATCGGCGTAGTCAAAATTACCCCGCGCACTAGCCAATCGTCGGATACCGCTGAGGCCCGGAAACCGAAAAACTTGCTGAGACGCGCCACCTGGCATTCGGAAGGAGGGGGGTGATCATATGTCCCACGAGCTTCTCTTCTGCGAGACCGAGACCGCGTTCACGGCTCCTGCGTTCCACGCCGACGAGGCGGCCGCCTGAGGAACATGGCGGGAGTCTCGTCTCACGCCCTGACGAGATAGGACTCCCGCCATTATCAAAACGCTCACCGCCTGCGCGCGGACTAAGTACCGTGACGCTATGTCGGAATTGTCGGGATTCGACACTCACGACATTCACCAATCGGCCACATCGGCCCACGACTTGGCCGGCCCGGATTGGTCGCACTGGCCGGCTCGCGTTTTAGGCCACCCCGATTCAGCGCGAATCGCCTACCGCTCGGGCACCCACCGCATCATCTCCCCCGATCAAACTTGGTCTGCTGTCCAACCTCTGCTGGCACCCGCCGGCATCACCCGCGTAGCCGACCTCACCTGGCTCGACGACATCGGAATTCCGACTGTGCAGGCGGTGCGACCGGCCTCGCTGACGTTGACGGTCAGTCAGGGCAAGGCCACCACCTATCGCGCCGCGCAGGTCTCCGCCGTCATGGAGTCGTTGGAGAACTGGCACGTCGAGAACGTCAAGCCAGACCTATTACGCACGCCCACAACAAATCTCGCCGCGGAGCTGACCTACGATCCCGCCGACCTCAACCGTCCCTGGGGTAGCCTCTACCATCCCGGCGTCAAGCTCGATTGGATGATCGCAACGACCTTGCTGACCGGCCGTCAGACCTGGGTGCCGTGGTTAGCCGTCCTGGTGAACGTGGCGGTCACCGATTCCTGGGGACCGCCGATGTTCGCGATGGACACCACAGGATTGGCCTCGGGCAACAGTTACGACGAGGCGACCCTGCACGCTTTGTACGAGGTTATGGAACGGCACAGCCTTGCCACCGCCGAACCGGGGTCGACGTTGTTCCACGTGCCGCTCGACGACGTGGCCGCCTCCGACTGCGCCCAATTGGTCGAAAAGGTTCACCAGGCGGGTAGCGAACTGCAGATCGCCCGGCTCGACACCTGGGACGGTTTCTTCTGCTTCGCAGCGGAGCTGACATCGCCGGCGGTGGAGGTGCCGTTCAGCGGTAGCGGGCTGCACCACGACCCGAACGTGGCATTGTCACGGGCGATCACCGAAGCCGCGCAATCCCGGCTGACCGCCATCAGCGGAGCGCGCGAGGATCTGCCCGCGGCCATCTACCAACGCTTTGCCCGCCTGCACACCTACGGCGCCGCGGCGCGATCCATGCGGTCGATGCCCAGCGCGGAACCGAAGCCGTGGCAGATCGAGGGCACCGACTCGCTGGCCGAGCTGACGGCATCGGCGGCCACCGCGGTGGCCACCCGGTCGGGCACCGAGCCGCTGGCCGTGGTGTGCGACTTCCCCGGCGGATGCGTCCCCGTCGTCAAGGTCATCGCCCCCGGCCTGATGGCCTCGATCGTCTCGCCGATGCGCACCCCGCTGCAGGCCCCCGCATGACAACCTCCGCGCGCATCGTCGTGACAGCCGGACCCACCATCGGCGTCGACGACATCCGAACCGTGGTGCCCAAAGCCGAAGTGGTGCAACCGATTTCGTTCGGACATGCTCTCGGGTACGGGTTGCGGCCAGGCGATACGCTGCTGATCGTCGACGGGCTTTTCTTTCAGTCGGCCTCCGTCCGCCATAAAGAACTCCTCGCCCTGATCGACGACGGCGTGCGGGTTGTCGGTTCGTCCAGCATGGGTGCGTTGCGCGCGGCGGAACTGCACGAATTCGGCATGGAAGGCTACGGCTGGGTCTTCGAGGGCTACCGGGACGGATGGCTGGAGGCCGACGACGAGGTAGGTATGGTGCACGGCCATCCCGAGGACGGATACCCGGTCTTTGTCGATGCCCTGGTCAACATCCGTCAAACCCTCAGGGCCGCAGTTGAATCCGGAGTGCTGGCCGCATCGTTGTCCGATCGACTCATCGACGAAGCGCGCCGCACTCCTTTCACCATGCGCACCTGGAACCGGCTGCTGGACGCCGTGCACGTCCCGGAAAGCCGAGAGCTGGCCAAGCGGCTGCGGTCGATGCGGGTCGACGTCAAACATGCCGATGCGCTGCTCGCACTGCGCGAGATTGCCCGTGGGCCCGGTGGCGGTACCGCCGCGCCGGGCCCGCCTCCAACCGTTTGGTCGCACCGGTGGCGGCAGCGTTGGGCACCGCCGACGGCCGTCGCCGTAGCGGGCGAAAACGGCGACGAGTCGATCGTGAATATTCGCGATGATGAGGTGCTGTCGCTGCTGAGCGTGTGCGCGACTGACCACTGGGCGTATCTGCCCGCGCTCGAGCAGGTCGCCGCCTGGTACTGGACGTCCGAACATCCCGGCGCGCCGGGCAGCGTGAAGGAGCGTGCCGCTGCGGCCGTCACCGAGCTGACCGCCGGTGCGCCATGCGACACCGACGAACAAAAGCTGGCGGCCCTGCAGACCGTGGCGCACCGGTACGCGCAGGCCACGGGCATCATCGACGAGTCGGGCTTTCCCGAAACGGTCAGCGAGCAGTGGCTCACCGCCGACGAGCGGGAAACACTGGGTGCCGATCCGATCGCAATATCGGCCCGGATCGTCACGCGCACGCTGTTTTTCAGCCGCTCGCTGCCGGCCGTCCAGCACTTCCTCGATCTGCTGCGCGATGATCCGAGGCAGTCCGAATGGCGCCAGCTGGCCGCGCGGGCGGTGGCCAGGCGTGACGAATTGGCACTCCAGAAGCCGCACTTGAACCTTCACCGGCCAGATCCGACACGACTCAAACACCTCTTCGGCGCCCGGTGGGGCACCCCAGTGGACCGCGTAGCGCTGGCCCGGCGTGGGCTGATGACCGAGGATGCCTTCTACGCGGCCGGTTCGCTGTTTGCCGTGGCAGCGGCCGATGACCAGCTGCCGACCTTCGAAGTCGGGACCCTCGGTCGCGGTCGGGGGTGACGCCGACCTCGGAGCAGCAACGCGGAGAACACGTCGGATCCCGATTAGTCTCGGCTTCGTGCGCGAGGTCAACCCGACCGGCTACAGCCGATACGTCGCCATCGGTGACAGCCAGACCGAGGGCCTATGGGACGGCGACGACACCGTCGGTGTGCTGGGATTCGCCGACCGGCTCGCCGCGATGCTCGATTCGCTCTATCCGGGTCTGCAGTACGCCAACCTCGCGATCCGCGGCAAGCTGGTGGCCGACGTCCTCCGGGAGCAGGTCCCGGAGGCGCTGGCGATGCGGCCGGATCTGATCACCGTCTGCGCCGGGATGAACGACGTCATCCAGCCCGGACGATCGTTCGGCCGCGCCCTCGCCGACCTCGACCACGTCTACGCCGCGCTGGCCGGGTCGGGGGCGACGGTGGTGACGACGACCTTCCCGAACGTCGCGCAGTTCCTCCCGCTCGGCCGGGTGGTGGGCCCGCGGCTCGCCCGCATCAACAACGCCATCCGCGCCGCCGCCGACCGCTACGGGTTCAGGCTCGTCGACCTGTACAGCGCGCCGTCGATGCGCGACCTGCAGACCTGGAGCATCGATCGCGTGCACGCGTCAACCCACGGGCACATCCTGTTTGCCGCCGCGGCCGCCGAAGCCCTCGGGCTGCCCGACAGCAACCACGACTGGGCCGCGGCCAGCCTCAACCCGATGCCGCGGTCGTTCACCACCGGCGCGTACGGCCACCTGCGCTGGGCGCAGGACAGTTTGTTCCCCTGGATTTGGCGCCGCATGCGCGGTCTGTCGTCGGCCGACGGGCGGGTGCCGAAGCGTCCGCGCCTGGAACCGGTCCGCGCCGAGGGCATTGCGGCGCGAATCGAGCGCTCGTCAGGCATCCTTGACCCATGAATGTTCAGGCTTTGCTGCAGTCGATCCCGCCGCTCGCGGTCTACCTCGTAGTCGGCGGTGTGGTCGGGATCGAGAGCCTGGGCGTGCCCCTTCCCGGCGAGATCGTGCTAGTGAGCGCCGCCCTGATGTCCTCGCATCACGACCTGGCCGTCAACCCGCTCGGCGTCGGCGCGGCCGCGGTCATCGGCGCGGTGGTGGGCGACTCGATCGGCTACAGCATCGGGCGCCGGTTCGGCCTGCCGCTGTTCGACAAGCTCGGCCGGCGTTTTCCCAAACACTTCGGTCCCGGGCACGTGGCGCTCGCCGAAAAGTTGTTCAACCGCTGGGGAGTTCGGGCGGTGTTCTTCGGCCGCTTCATCGCGCTGCTGCGAATCTTCGCCGGGCCGCTGGCCGGCGCGCTGAAGATGCCTTACCCCCGCTTCCTGGCGGCCAACGTCTCCGGCGGCATCTGCTGGGCCGGCGGCACCACCGCGCTGGTCTATTTCGCCGGGATGGCCGCCGAACGGTGGCTGGAGCGATTCTCCTGGATCGCGCTCGTCGTCGCCGTGGTGGCCGGCGGCATCGCGGCAATCCTGTTGCGGGAGCGCACATCCCGCGCGATCGCCGAACTCGAGGCCGAGCACGAGCGCAAGACCGGCACGACGGCCGTCGACGCCGCCTGAAGCCCAGCTAGCCCACCGCCTCGTCCACCGCCGGCGTGGGCGCGCGGTGCTGTTCGATCAGGGTGCGGGCCATCTTCTGGGCGCGCAGCGCGGCATTGGGATCACCCACGGCCGCGAGAATAATGGCGCCCTTCATCAGGATGTGCCAGGACCACGCGAAGTCCTCGACGTCGGACAGGCCCGCGGCCACGGCGCGTTGGCGGACGATGTCGCGAACGTTGTCGATGTGCGCGACGCTGGCCCGCCCGGCCGGGTGGTCCGCCCCCAACTCGAGCAACACGTTGATGAAGGAGCAGCCCTCATAGCCGTCGCGGAGCTGAAACCAGTCGTGCATGACGTCGAAGATCGCGAGCAGCTGTTCCTCCGGCGTGGTGCCGCGCTCGCGTGACTGCGCCTCGATCAAACCGTGCGTCCAGACCTCCTCACGCCGCTGCAGCACGGCCAGCACGAGATCGTCCTTCGTCGCGAAATGCCGGTACAGCGTCGCCTTTGCCACACCGGCCCGCTCGATCACCTGATCGGTGCCGACCGCGCGAATGCCCCGCCTGCTGAACAGCTCGTATGCGGCGTTCACGATGCGTTCACGAGGCGGGGTGGCGGACGTCGCGACATCAGGCGTTGTCATGACCCGCCTCACCATACTCTTAAGGCCAGCCAGTAGACAGACCGCCCTGTCTCGTTATACAAATGAGATTCGCGATCCGCGAAAGTCTGTCTTCAGACGTGCAGGACGGGCATCCATCCCGGCGCCAAGCGCCGGTGGAAGGGAGTCCATCATGAGTCCGGTCACTGCAGAACCGATATCGCGCCCCCATCTGATGCTCAGCACCCGGCTGGTCTACGAGCTGGGCGATCCTCAGAGCAGGCTGCGGGCGACAACCGATCGGTGCGAGGGCGCGGTGCTGATCAACGCCGGCGGCGAGATCGACGCCTGCAACGAGCACGCCTGGCGCCACCTGGTCACCGAGGCGGCCAACGTCGCGACCCCGCCCGGCCCCCTGGTGGTCGACGTCACCGGCCTCGACTTCATGGCCTGCTGCGCGTTCGCGGTGCTCGCCGACCAGGCGCAACAATGTCATCGCCGTGGCATCGAACTACGCGTGGTCAGCCGCCAGCCCGTCGTCGCCCGAGTCATCGACGCATGCGGGCTCGGCGGCCTGCTGCCCATCTTCCCGACCAAGGACTCCGCGCTGGGGATGCCCGCTCGCTGGTGAGCTGACGCCCGCCAAAAACGTTGAGCCACAGTCGCTTCCCTTAGCGGCCTCGGAGGCTGGATGAGCGATCTTCCCAGTTTCAGGCCCACCTTCGGCGTTGAGGAGGAATTTCTCCTCGTCGATCCGGACACCGGCGAGCCCGCCCCGCGCAACACGGCGGTGGCGCACGAAGCCGAGCGCCGCGGCGTCACACTGCAGCTCGAGCTGAGCAGCTGCCAGGTCGAAACGACCTCCAGCGTGGTGAGCGGCAGTGCGGAACTCGGCGAGGAACTCATCCGGCTGCGGCGCACCGCGGCACAGGCCGCCGAGGCCGCCGGGGTTCGGCTGCTGGCCCTGGGGCTGCCGCCGGCCACGCCGCACCAGTTTCCCGTCACGGACACCGAGCGATACCGGCGGATCGGCGAGCAGTACGGCATGATCGCCCACGAGCAGGGGATCTGCGGATGCCACGTCCACGTGGAGGTGCCCGACCGGGCGACGGCCATCCACGTCAGCAACTGGCTGCGGCCGTGGCTTCCGTCGCTGCTGGCGCTGTCGGCCAATTCCGCGCTGTATCGCAACGCCGACAGCGGCTACGCGAGCTGGCGCAGCGTCCTGTGGCGACGCTGGCCCGTCGCCGGGCCGCCGCCGTTCTTCCCGGCGCCCGAGGATTACGACCGCACCGTGGCCATGCTGATCGACAGCGGCGTGATCCTCGATCGCAAGATGATCTATTGGGACGTGCGCGCATCGGAGAATTTCCCGACTATCGAGGTCCGGGTGGCCGACGTGCCGGCGACGGTCGCCGAGACCGTGCTGCTCGCCACGCTGATCCGGGCCGCGGTGATGACGGCGCTCGACGCGCGTGACCGCGGCGACGACGTCGGGCGTCTGCAACCCGCGGCGCTGCGGGCGGCGTACTGGAAGGCGGCCCACGACGGATTGGCGGGCCAGGCGCTCGATCTGGTCGGCGGCCGCGGGGCGGTGCCGGCCCGTGAGCAGCTGCATTTCCTGGTGCAGCGGTTACGCCCGGCGTTGGAGGCGCTCGGTGAATACGGGCGCGTCACAGCGGAACTCGACCGTATCGCCGCACAGGGCAACGGTGCGATGCGGCAGTTGCGGGCTTGGCGAAAGCGTCGTGAGGTGATGGACGTCATCGCGGCGGCCGCCGAGGCCACGCTGAGCTGAACGGCGCCCGCCCGCTATACCGTCAGCAGCCGATACAGTCCGATGAGGCCCACCACGACGATGGTGGAGCGCAACGCATTTGGCGACAGCCGGCGCCCGTAGCGCGCACCGAGGAATCCTCCGATCAGCGAGCCTGCCGCGATGATCCCGGCGACCGGCCAGCTGATGCGATCGAAGGCCACCAGCGTATAGCTCACCGCCGCAACGAGATTCACGACCAGCGTCAGCAGGTTCTTGGCCGCATTCATCCGCTGCACCGACTCCGGCAGCAGTGCACCCATCACGCCGACCAGCAGGATGCCTTGCGCCGCAGTGAAATAGCCGCCGTAGACCCCGACTCCGAAGGTGGCGAGCACCAGGACCGCCTTGCGCGCCGGCGTGATGTGCTCGGGCGAGCGGCCCTCTACCTCGGCGCGCCGGCGCGCCCACGACTGGATCCGCGGTCCGATCACGACCAGGATCAGGGCCAGCACCAGCAGCACCGGCACGACCCGGGCGAACACCGTCGGGGGCAGATGCAGGAGCAGGAAGGCGCCCACCATCGCGCCCGAGAGCGATGCCGGGATCTGCCAGGCGAGCCGATTCCACTGGCCGCGCAGCTCTGCGCGATAACCCCAGGTGCCCGACACGCTGCCGGCGACCAAACCGACCGCGTTCGACATGGTGGACGTGACCGGCGGATAGCCGAGGGCGACGAGCGTCGGGAACGTGATCAGCGTGCCCGATCCGACGAGCGCATTGATGGCACCGGCGCCAAACCCGGCCAGGGCGATCAACAGCACATGGGAGAGCAGCACTCCCGAGGAGCTTAGTCCGCGTCAGGCGGGCGGCGCCTCGGGACCGCGATCGACGCCGGTGCGTAGCTTGACCGACGCGGAGTACGCGAGCGTGCGGAAGCGCAGCACCGGGTCGTCGGAAGGTTCGATGCCGTCGGTGACGCGCATCGGGTCGAACACGACGATGTCGTCGCCGCGCTCGCGTTCGGTGTCCAATCCGGTGATCTCGAGGGTGCCGACGGTCACCGTCTCTGTGCTCTGCCACGGCGCCGAGGGGTCCACCGTGGAGTCCTTCGGCCCGGCGATCTGAACGCGAAAGTCGAACCGCACCGGCCCGCCGGCCAGGCGGGCGGCCAGCTCGTCGGTGAGAAAGTCTTGGCCCGAGGCGGATCCGGAGACACCTGCCGTCCCCGCCGCCGGGATCAGGTGGTAGCGAACGAATCTGGTGCTGCCGTCGCCGCCGATCCAGCGGAAGGCGTGCAGCCCGTGGTATTCGGTGGTGGCGTAGCTTGCCGGGATCTTGTCGGCGTCGCGCAGCAGCGGTAGCGCGCCGAGCAGCCGGGGGTGGGTGAGGAAGTACCGGGCCATGCGCAGCGGCGTGGTCAGGCCGGGCCGCATCGCCTTCAGCAGATCGACGAAGCCGTCCGGCGTGCTCGACACGAACAGCCGCGCGGTCTGCGTCGAGACATCCGTCGTGGAGCCGTCGGGCAGGGTGAACTTCACCGCCATTCCGCGCACGCCCGGCGAGTTGTCGGGCTGTGTCGGGTTTCCCGATCCGTTGGAGAAGCGGATCAGCGCCGGGACCGTCGAGCCATCCAGATGTTTGGCGCGCGACAGCACGGCCCCGTCGGGTGTCGCGGTGAAAGTGCCGCGGTACAGCGTGCCTTTCGCGTGCAACGCCCGGCAGCCCGGCTGCGCTCCGCCGGTACCTCGGATCGCGTCGATCGCCTCGTCAGGAGTGACCATGCGCGAATCTTAGGGCGCTAGTCGGGGAAGCCGAAGAGTTTGACGACACCGTGATCGCGACCCGCCGTGTAGCCGCCGTCGACGGCGATGGCCTGGCCGCTGACGAAGGAGGCGTCGGGTGACAGCAGGAAGGCCGCCATCGCCGCGACCTCGTCCGGTTGGCCGAGCCGCTGCAGGGCGTGCTCCCCGGTGATGGAGGCCAGCGGGCCCTCCATGCCCGGCAGTCCGAAAACGCTTTGGGCCATTGGTGTTTCGATGAAGCCGGGACAGATCGCGTTGGCCCGGATGCCGCTGGGGCCGTAGTCGAGCGCGATGTTCTTGGTGAGCAACACGACGCCGCCCTTGGCGGCGTTGTACGAGCTGCCGCCCGCGGTGCCCTCCAGGCCCTCGATGCTGGCGACGGTCACGATCGAGCCCCGCTCGCCGTGGACGCGGTCCTGCTCGATCATCCGTGCCAGCGCGGCCTTGGCCACGAGAAACGTGCCGGTGAGGTTGATCCCGATCACCCGGTCCCATTCGGCGCGGTCGAGCAGATGGACCGGGCCGCCGCCCGCGACGCCGGCGGCGTGGAAGACACCGTCCAGGCGGTCGGGCACGGCCTCCAACACGGCGGCGATCGCGGTCTCGTCGCTCACGTCGGCCGTCACGAACCGGAATTCGGGGCCGAGGTCGGGCGGGGACGCCAGGTCGGCGCCGACGACGCTGCCGCCCTCGGCCAGCAGGCGCCGCGCGGTGGCCAGGCCGATGCCCGAGGCCGCACCGGTGACGACGAACGTGCGAGAACGGGCGCGATCACTGTTCACCATGGCAGTCATGTTGGCACACCGACGCCCAGCCGAATCGAGCGTGCGTTCAGGGCGCCCGCACCGCACACCCGCAGCCCTCAGTGCACACTCATAGGATGCCGCCAGCCGATACCACCACCAGCACCGCGGAGACTCTTGCCGGATTCGTCGACCAGCACGCGCGGCGCAGGCCGGACGACATCGCGATCCGCTACGGGGACTTGCAGTGGTCATGGGCCGAGTGGGCGTCGCGGATTCGTCACGTGGCGGGCGCGCTGCGGGCCGCCGGTGTGCGGCGTGGCCAGGCGGTGGCGTTCCTGGACAAGAATCACCCGGCCTGCCTGGAGGTGCTCTTCGCCGCCGCGTCGATCGGCGCCGTCACCACCGTCGTCAACTGGCGCGTGATCGCAGACGAGCTCGTCCACGTGCTCGACGACTGCGGCGCCCGGCTGCTGTTCGTCGGGGCCGAACTGCGCCCGACGGTCGACTCGGTCGCCCCTCGGGTCGCGGGCCTGGAGCGCGTCGTGGTGGTGGGCGGTGACGCCGACGAGTACGAATCCTTGCTCGCCGCAGCGTCGCCCGCGCCGGCCGACACCGAGCTCGACGGCGGCGAGACCGCGTTGGTGATCTACAGCTCGGGCACCACGGGACGGCCGAAGGGCGTGTTGTTGAGCCAGCGCGCGCTGGTCAACCACTCGGCGAACCTGGCACCGGCGTTTCCGTTCGGCGAAGGCGACGCCAACCTCGTCGCCATGCCGCTCTTCCACGTCGGCGGGATCGGCTACGCGCTGTTCGGCATCCGCGCCGGGGTGCCGACGATCATGACGCGCGAGCCCGACGCGGCGGCTTTGATCGCGGCGGTGCGGGCCGGCGCGACCCACGCCTTCTTTGTGCCCCCGGTGATCGCCCGGTTCCTGGACGCCGGCGCGGCGGCAAGTGCGACGCTCTCCGGCCTGAGCCACCTGGTGTACGGCGCCGCGCCGATGCCGCTGCCCCTGCTGCATCGAGCGCTCGCGACGTGGCCGGACACGAAATTCGTGCAGGTGTACGGGCAGACCGAATTGTGCGGCGCGGTCACCGCCCTCTCTGACGCGGACCACCGCGACGGGGCCCGGCCGGGCCTGCAGCTGTCGGCGGGAAAGGCGGTGCTGGGCACCGAGATTCAGGTCGTCGATCCCGACACGGGCGAGCGGTTACCCGCCGGTGAGCCGGGCGAAATCTGGGTGCGAAGCAATCAAAATATGACCGGCTACCTGAACCGCCCGGAGGCGACCGCCGAGACGATCACCGCCGACGATTGGGTGCGCACCGGCGACATCGGCCGCCTCGACGCCGAGGGCTACGTCTACATCGAGGACCGGCTCAAGGACATGGTCATCACCGGCGGCGAGAACGTGTACGGCCCCGAGGTGGAAAGCGTGCTCATCAAGCATCCCGCCGTCGCCGACGCCGCGGTCATCGGCGTGCCCGACGACTACTGGGGCGAATCCGTCAAGGCGATCGTGGTGAGCACCGATGACGTCGACGCCGGCGACATCGTCGAGTTCTGCCGCCGGCACCTGGCCGCCTACAAATGCCCGCGAACCGTCGAGTTCGTGCCGGAACTGCCCCGCAACGCGAGCGGCAAGATCCTCAAAACCCAGCTGCGCGAACCCTATTGGAAGGACCGCACGCGAAAGGTCTAGGGATCTATAGCCGTCCCTCAACCCGCAGTTCCGGATGCACCCAATCGGGCGAGCGGCGTTCCTTGAAGGCGCGGAAGCCCTCTCGCGCCTCGGCGTCGCCGAGGCTGGCGGTCATGCCGATGCGGTCGTAGAGGCCCAGGTAGTTGTCGATGCTGGACTTGATGACACCGCGGGCACGCGGCGCCGTCCGGCACACCTGCGCGAGTAGGTCTTTGGCCGTTTCGAGCAGATCCTCGTGGGGCACGACCCTGGTCACCAGGCCCCAGTCGAGGGCCTCGGCCGCCGACAGCACCCGCCCGGTGAACATGAGGTCGCGGGTGCGTACGGGGCCGATGAGCCGCACCAGCATCTGGCTGTAATACGTGTCGGCGTAGCCGCGGAAGAGCTCGGGCACCCGGAAGGTTGCCCGCTCGCTGACCACGGACAGGTCGCTGCACAACGCGATCTGCATGCCGCCGCCCTGGCATAGCCCGTTGACCGCCGACACGACGGGTTTGCCCGAGGTGCGAACGGCGTCGAACGGCGTGACGTCCATGCCCAGCGCCGAGCCGAAGGTGATCCAGTTGTCGGTTGCTCCCCCGCCGCCCATGTCGCCGCCGGGCGCGAAGACGTCTCCGGATCCGGTGATCAGCAGCCCGGCCAGATCCGGGTCCTCGTTGAGACGGCCTACCGCATAACGGATTCCGAAGTACATCGCCGGTGTCATCGAGTTACGCGCGTCCGGGCGATCGATCGTGCACACGGCGATCGGCCCGTGGCGGTCGAACGACAGGTACGGGGTGCCTAGCCAATCCCCTTCCGGGGGGCGGGGGCTGGGTGTCGGATTCTGCGCCACGGGACTCCTCTCACGCGGCGCCGCCGTCGGTGCCGCATCGCGCCGTAGGCTCGCTACTGTAGCGATTACAGTAGGCGCCGCCGCGGTTACCCCGGGCTACACGTACTGCAGTGTCACCGTGTCAATTGTCTCTGATGCGCTGTCGATCAGGCTGCGGAGTTTGCCCTGCAGCGTGGTCGTGGTCTCCCCCACCGGTTTCTCGCAAAAGCGGCAATTCGTTGTGAACTGCGGCTGGTCCTGCTCATCCGGCCAGAACCGCCGCGGCCCCACCTGGGCTCCCGGGTCGTAGACGACCGACTGATGCGGGGCCTCCTTGAGAATCCTGCCCACGGTGTGCATCTGCGGGCATTCGAGTTTCAGGGTGCCGATCCCCTCTTGATTGCCAACCATCGTCCACCATCCTTCACCGCCGGGTTTGGTCTCGCGCCCATTGTCGCCCGGACGCGCGGCTAGCTGCGCGCGACGGGAATCAGCGCAGCCTGAGTTAATCGATGGCGCCCAGAAAATCGGATTCTGGTGGTGGTCCCGGCTGGGATCGAACCAGCGACCTTCCGCGTGTGAAGCGGACGCTCTCCCACTGAGCCACGGGACCGGCGCCGAGAGGCGAACGACGTCGAAGGGTAGCACGACGGGACATCGCGGGACGCCAGCTGCGCCCGCGGGGGTCGCGCGATAGCCTGGACACGGCCCGCGTCAAGAGATTTGTGTGGGCCCGCTTACGTGGACTATCGTCGTGCTTCGCACCGGGCGACGATCTCGTCCGTTGCGCGCGGATGTAGCGCAGTTGGTAGCGCATCACCTTGCCAAGGTGAGGGTCGCGGGTTCGAATCCCGTCATCCGCTCGAAGGTGCAAGTGGCATCAATCCCAGCGGTGGAGTGGCCGAGTGGTGAGGCAACGGCCTGCAAAGCCGTGCACACGGGTTCGATTCCCGTCTCCACCTCCAAAGTTCGACTCCCAGCGCGATTAGCTCAGCGGGAGAGCGCTTCCCTGACACGGAAGAGGTCACTGGTTCAATCCCAGTATCGCGCACCAGAGACACCATTGCCCTATTCACTCATTAGGGAAAATCCCAGCCACATGTGTTTCTTGATCACGCTCATGTGAGCTAGCGCCACCACTATCAAACTGCTCAGCGCACCTCCCGCAAGCCCCACTACGAGTGCAATCAACACCTTGTGCTGGGAAGCCGATTCCCATTGGTGGAGGATCGGCGCGGCCAATCCTTCGTAAAGTCCTACCAACACAGCAAACGAAAGAATTGGAACTCCGGTCAACGCCAGCCGCTGTTCGGTGGTATCTAGTTGGATTCCCAGGCGCGGCGCGGCTTTCGCCGCCAGCAAGTAAACGCAGGTAGTAATGATGATGGCACCCGCCGCTGAGACAAATCCGAGCAGCATCAGATTCACCGTCAAGGAAAACACCAAGACGCCACCCATGCATTGCTGTATCCAGAAAATAAGCGCCAGCAACAAGCCGCCCCACAGTCCGATAGCGAGTGGACGGGTCACTCGCACAATAACCGCACCGTTAAGACTAATCTTTAACCTGCGGAAGGCAACGTAATTCAGCAACAGGGAAATTATGAATGCCCCGACGAATCCTATGGCTACTCCATATACGCCGATGATCACCATTCTGGTTGCAAACGAAACGGGGTGGGCGGTCGATTTTACGTTAGGCCCACTTTCCAAAAATAACGGCACTAAAGGAACCGTGATGCCTTCTAAGAGCGCAAAGAGCCAGACCAGATGCCAAGACAAGTTGACGTCGACTTTTGCGCGTCGCTCCTGCATCGATCTCCTGTCAGGCGTCGGGTCCTCGGTCGGGATACCTGGCGCGCGAACAGAAAATCGACGGCACACCAACCGGCGTTTGAGGAAGGCCCGCCCGCACCCTTGGCAAGACTTTATCGCGGCAGCGGCTGTGAAGAGCAGCAATTTATGCGCCCGATAGAACCACGAATGCACCGGGTACTGTTCGGCGCAACTTGGCCAATCCGGCACCCCGGCACACCGCACCGCGCGGCCGACTGACCTCGCATAATGTGACCCACAACGGCGCCACCCAAGCGGCGCCGTTGTGGGTCAGCAGAAGTGATTTAGGCGCAGGTGACTGTTCCGGGTATCGAACCGCTGCAACCAGTTATCGTGCACCCCGTCGATCCCAACATCACTGCGACCAATGCCACGGCCGCCGCGCCAGCTTTCAACATCCGCCGCTTGCTGCTCTTAGCGTTCATCGGATGGCCTTTCATCTCGGGTTGAACACCTGTATAACAACGTTTGATGTTACCGCCGTAGGCCAGAACGCGGAAGAACATTTTCGCCGTTTTGAGGCCGAGTGTCGGGGCATATAAATAACGAATGCGCCGGCCTGTTAATGCAGTCAACAAACTGATAACATGCTGCAGCTCAAACCGAGTTTTCCGGTCAAGATCAAAATTATGCATTCATCATGACTCCGAAAAAACTGGAGCGGGCGGTCGCGGGTTTCATGGCGCGCCAGCGTGGCTGTCGGCCCGACCGCGTTATCCGGGTCGATTCGTTCGCCACCAACGCGGTTTACCAGGTCGACGCGGGCGGGCGTCGATTCGTGGTGAAGGCGTCGACGGGTCATGACGCGTTGGCGGCCGAGGCGTGGGCGTGTGCGCGGGGGGCGGAGGCGGGCTGTGGCGCTCCGGAGATCCTCGCGCTGGCGCGCCTCGGTGCGAAAGACAGCATGAGTGCCCTGGCGATGAGCCGCGTTCCCGGCGAACCGGTCGTGGCCGGGCATCCGGCGATTGTCGAGGTGGGCGCCGCGCTGCGGCGCTTGCACGACACGCGACCACCAGGCTTCGGCTGGCTGGCGGAGGCGACGTGGAACGACAGCGGCGGCTTCTCGCCGACGCACACCTCCTGGCTCGGCTTTCTGCAGAACATCTGCCGCGAGGTCCGTCGCATGGCCGGCAGCTACTCGATCGCGGCCACGGTGGCTGACGCCGCGGAGGCCGCACTCAGCGCTCACGCCGGGACGCTGGCCGCCGTCGAGGTCGGGGCGCTGTGTCACGGCGATCTCAAGGCTTCCCACATCCTCGTCGATGCGGACAGGTTCTCCGGCGTAATCGATTGGGGTGACGCGGTTGTCGCGGATCCCCGGTGGGACCTTGCGCGCTTTGCTCATCGCGCCGATACGACGTCGGTCTCCCTATTGCATGACGGGTATCGCCCCGACCGCGCGGCGAGCGACGAGCTGGCCTGGTGCATTCCGCTGTATGCCGCGCTGTGGATGCTTGTCGACGCTTGGGTCGCTCACGGTCTGGGGCGCCCCGCCGAGGCTTCGCTGGCCAAGGCGATGGCGCATTTGCAGCGGCTAGCCGGCTAGCGACGCGCGCCGCGGAATCCGTGCAATGATCGAGTCGCGGTAGCCCAAGGGAGACGCCATGACTGCATTCACGATCACGTCGCGGGGGAAATCCGCTTTCATCGCCGGCCTGGGCGCCGCACTGATGGCCGGAGGGCTGATGGCCGCAGCGCCGCCGGCCAACGCCGGCTGCCAGTACGGAGGACCCGTTATCAGCAAGTGCGATGGACCCATCCAGCCCGATGGCACCTGGCAACGTTGCGTGGTATCGACCCACTGGGTCCTGAACGGGATGAGTTCCTACCAAGTGCCCGAAAGACGTTGCGATCCGATGGGCCCTGGCCAGCAGCCTTCGGGTCTCGGCTTCGCTGACCCGCCGACCCATATCGACGACTGAAGGGCGCCCGGTTTCCTACGGGTTCTCCTGCATGACACATTGCACGACCCCGTTGGCGACGCGCGAGTCGAATCCGGTCTGCTCCAATTTCCGAGCTTCCGCGGCAGGGGAAACACCGGCTTTGAGATCCATCGCGACAAGCCCGGCGAGCTGCTGACTTTGTGGGTTGGGTTCGCTCAGGGGGATTTCCGTAATGGTTCCGATGCAACGCCGGTAACCGCTGATATCAGCCCGGGCAGACGGCGCCCCCATTAACACGACCGGGACGATTAACAGGACGGCGATAACGATGCCGGCCGCCGCGGCGACATTGGTGAATCGCATTCACGCATAGTATCGCCGAGAATCCTCGAGGTAAACGGCCATTTGGGGGTCGCCGCGCCGATGAGAAGCGTTGTTGGACAAGGGCGCCCGGAAGGCAAGCGCGGTTGACATCCGCGAAGCGTCCGATTAACTGGTTGGTGCACGGAATCCCGTCGTAAAGCAGAGGGCACAGTGGGGATCACAACGAAAATTGTCGCCGGCGGGCTCGTCGGCCTCGTGTCATTGTTTTGCGCCGGCGTCGCCCAGGGCGATAGCGACCAGGAGAAGGAGGCATGCCAGCTGATGGACGATCCGGAGGGCGCTCAATTGGGTTATGCGCCAGCCGAATACGCCTTCATGCTGTTGCGTGCGAAGATGTCGGCCGAGACCGCACGGGTTGTCATGTCCGAGGCCGCCCACGACCTCTGCCCCAATCACGTCATCGACCTACCGGCCGGCTGGCGGTAACGCCCGAAGTTAGTCGGCGACCGTTAGTGACGCCGCGAGCGCGTAGGCGCGGACGGCGGTCGCCAATCTCAGCCGCGAGCCATTGAACCGAGCCCATCCAAACGATGCATCGATCAGGAGATCGGCGAAGCGGGCCAGCTCCGGGTCCTCCGGCGGATTGTCCGCGACGGCGATGGCAGCCCTGCACAATCGGCCGGGGTCGATATTGTTCCCCCGGACAACGCCTTCCGCGAGCATGATCAATTCGGTAGTGCTATCCACTTTTCTCCCGTTTCGGTATTGAATCCGGACGCAGTCAACCGCCCCTATAAGAGTTGCGTAGCGGGTCGTATTGGCCATCTGCGTTTGCCGCCCGAGCGACAAGGCGGTCGCCGGCATGATCGGTGCGGGCCGGAGACGCCAGCCGTTTCATGTTATCAACGGTGCAAACGTGACTACAGATGCAGTAGTCACTATTGAGATACAAGTGGTTCACGGCGCGGAAACGCGTCGACCGCGGTTGACCTGGTACGACGCCTCGTACCGGGTCCGTCAAGAATTTATTGAGAAACCATAAAGGCCCTGTGCCGATTCTGTTGTCAACGCAAAACAGCGCCCCCCACAACACACATCAGCACAAGGAGTACCCCGATGTTCACTCGCCGTTTCGCAGCCCCCGCAGCCCGCGCCACCCTGACCGCCGCCGCTCTCGGCCTCGCCGCGCTCGGCTTCGCCGGCACCGCAGGCGCCACCACCGTCGACGACGCCTTCCTCGCGCAGCTGCAGGCCGACGGGATCACGCCGCCCACCGCGGCACGCGCCATCAGCGACGGCCACGCAGTGTGCAAAGCCCTCGACAACGGCCACTCGAGCCAGGAGGTCATCAGCGCCGTGGCCCAGTCCACCGGCCTGAGCGCCAAGGGCGCCAAGACGTTCGCCGTCGACGCCGCCTCGGCCTACTGCCCGCAATACGTCACCTCGACCTAACAGCCACCACCGTCGATGCGGGGGCCCGCCCGGGCCCCCGCATCGAGCCATGTAAAGGACTGCGCCACAGCGATTTACGGCGTACCGCTAGCCGCGACGAAATCGCTCCCGCAGCTGTGGATCGTTCTCCCACCACAATCCAGACCGTGCCGCACCGTCGTCCCCGGCCGCCTCCGCCGAGTCCAGTTCGGCGTCGACCCGCACCGCGTGTGCTTTCTCGTCGCGGGACAACGCGCGCATCAACAGCAGTACGAAGGGCACCCCGACAACGTCGCCGAGGATCCACAAGACACCCGCGCCAATGGTCTGATCCAACCGTTGATCCGGGCCCCAGGAGCGGTGCAGCCCAGCGTAATACGCCTCGGCGATCAGCGAGCCCTGCCAAATCACGAGCCCCAAGAGCCCGTCGCCGAGCGTCTCGGCGGCGGTGATCAGCAACGAAATCGCCTGGGAATACCTACGCGGAACGGGGTCCGCTTGCAGTCTGGCGTAGAAATACCCAAAACCTATGGCTACCAGAAGGATCCGAGTCGGCGCGCCGATCCATTCGCTCTCGAGTGCCGCCGCATACCAGGGCGTCAGGTAGAGCAGCCACGGCGAGGCCAGCATTGCGACCGACGTGGCCAACGGGTGTGCGAGCACCCGGGCGGGCCGGCTCGCCAACAGCCGGTCGACGAGGCCGCGGCCGGCGGCCGTCAGCGCGTTGCGGACAACGGTCACCGGTTTGGCTTGCGCGATGAAGAACGGGACGACGTAGAGCAACAGCAGCACCTGCAGCGCCCGCATCCAGAACAGAACGTAGGCGTAGGCGCCGATCACGCTCGAAGTGGCCAGCACCCAGAGCAGCACGCCGACGGCGAAGCATGTGGCCTGCGCGGATCCGGCCGCCCGCTCCGCTTCCCGGTTATGCCGGTAGCACCACCCATAGGCACCGACCAGCAGCACGATCACCGACAGGGAGACCAGGTCTAGGTGCCCGGTCGCCACCACGGCGGCCCAGGTCAATGGTCCAGGATGGACGCCCGTCAGCGCCCCAAGGCCGCGAGCGATGCGTCCTGACGCGCGCGGGCGAGGGCGGCGGGGCAGTACGCCTCCGCCGCGATGCCCGTGAACTTCGCCGCACCGTCGCCCGCGAACCCGGGGTTGTATTGCTCCAGGTTCTTGACGACGTCCACGGCGGCCATTCCCCCGTTGACCAGATCGCACACCTTTTTGCCGGCCGCCACCGCGCGGTCGGGATCTTGATAGGTCAGCCCGGCTTGGTTGAGCGCGCCGAGAAAGGCTTGATCGTTGCCATTGACCGTGTTGTCCGCATGCGCCGGCGCGGCCAGGGCGATCATGGTGGCGACGCTGAACAGCATCGGCAGACGTCTCATAGCTCCCCGATTCTGACAGAGGCCACGCCGGTGTGCATCCCGGGCGAATGCCGGGCCCGTGGGCGGATGGTGTTATCTAGGACGACGTGGCGGCCCTCATCGTTCTCGACGTCTTTGTCGGCATCATCGCTGTGCTCGGGCTCATTGCCCTCGCGAATCGGCTACGGGCACAGCACAAAAACCCGCGCGCCAAAGGCGTCGTGATGGTTATCGATCGGCTCACACCGCGCCGCCGGGGCCAGGCCCGGCTGGAGGTGAGGCTGCGGATGGCGGGGCCAACCGTGCGTTACGAAGTGGGGCTCGACCTCGAAGCGGACGGCAATCGGTTCGACGTCTCGACGCCGAAACCCGCGATACGCCCCTCGATGGGTTGCGACGACGAAGAACTGTCGTGGGGTTTTGAAATTCCCGACGAGGACCTCGACAGGGTCTGGGTGATCGCCTCGTGGATGGAAGCCCGCGGCACCGGCCTGAGGATGGCGGCGCTGGCGTGGAATCTGAGCACGCCCGAGGTCTACGAGTGGAGATGGGCGGCCGACTGGCGGCTCTCGCGGGCAGGCCACTGGCGGAAGCAACGATCGGTGCCGACGCCCCCGCGCACCATTCCCGGGCTGGGGCCGCTGGAACTCGGCCGGCCGCCCGGCGGCCGCCGCGGGCCAACCACGCAACCCGACCAGGGCGAGGCGGCGCCGGCCGAAGATTGACTCCTACGACGGCGCCGGGGTGTCAGAGCTCGGGCTCGAGCTGCTGTCCGATGCGGTGTCCGGGCAGTACGTGGTCTGGGCGATGGCCGCGAACTTAGCGGCTTTGTCCGGGTTCAGCGAGGCGTTCTTGGTTCCGAGCGTCTTGACGACAGTCGACATGTCGGTGCCCCCGTTTACCTTGTCGCACACCCATTTGCCCGCCCCGACCGCGGCATCGGAGTCGGAATAGGTGATGCCGGCGGCTTTGAGCGAGGCAATGAATGCGTCGTCGGTGCTATCGGCGTGCGCGGGCGCGGCCAGGCCGATCACGGCGGCAAAACCTGCCAGGGTCAGAAGTAGTTTCATGAGTCAGCATTGTGTCAGCGCAGGTAGCGGGCCGCACTACGTGTAACAAAGCATTAACCGTCAACCCTGGGTTGACATCACTGGGCCGTCAACCTACCGTTGACGATATGCCCGATTCCACGCCCATCGCCTATCCCGTGCGCCTCGACGAGATGATCAACGCGATCAAGCAGGTGCACACCGACGCGCTTGATCAACTCGCCGACGCCGTTCTGGCGGCCGAGCATCTGGGTGAGATCGCCGACCACTTGATCGGGCACTTCGTCGACCAGGCGCGCCGATCGGGGGCCTCCTGGACGGACATCGGCAAGAGCATGGGCGTCACCAAACAGGCCGCGCAGAAACGGTTCGTTCCTCGGCCCGAGGCCACCACCCTTGATCCCGAACAGGGTTTCGGGCGCTTCACGCCGCGGGCCCGCAACGCCGTCGTCGCGGCCCAGAACGCCGCGCATCAGGCGGCCAACGCCGAGATCACCCCCGACCATCTGCTGCTCGGCGTGCTGGACGATCCGGCCGCATTGGCCACGCAGCTGCTGCAACGGCAACAGGTCGACGTAAAGGCGCTCCGGGCCGCCATAACCCTTCCCCCGTCCACCGGAGAGCCTCCCAAACTCATCCCGTTCAGCGGCCCGGCGCGCAAGGTGCTGGAGCTGACCTTCCGCGAGGCACTTCGGCTGGGCCACAACTACATTGGAACCGAACACATGCTGATGGCCCTGCTCGAACTCGAGGACGGCGCCGGACCGCTGCACTCCGCCGGCGTCGACAAGGAACGGGTTGATGACGATGCCGCGGCGGCGCTCGAAGCACTGGCCAGCGGGAAGCACCCCTCCCCTTCTGCATAGCGCCTGTGCAATCATGCGATGATGCATCGCTGGCTGATCGCCCTGTCCGCCGTCCTGGTTGCCGCCGCGAGCGTGACCGCCGTCGGGGCCGCGGCTCCGCCCGCGCGGGCTCAAGACGCACCGATCGGACACATCGGCGACACGCTGCGGGTGGCCACCGACACGTATATCGCCGACGTCACCGTCAGCAGCGTGGCCCCCTGCGACCCGCCGCCCGGATTCGGCTACACGCGCAGCGGCGTTCCGATCAAAAGCTTCCCCGGCAGCACCCCCAACCGGGCGGATGTGACGGTCCGCGCGATCCGGGTGCCCAACCCGTTCATCTTGGCGACCGTGTTCAGCTTCGACGGGGTGACTCCATTCGCCGACGCCTACAAGCCGCGTGCGACCGACGCACCCGACGCGCTGGACAACGTGCTCACGAATGCGCCCAACGGGGCGATCGTCCGGGGCGGGGTGTACTGGGACGCCTACCGGGATCCGGTCTCCAATGTCGTACTGCTGGACAAGAAGACGGGCCAGCATCTCGCGCAGTGGAACCTCTGACGCTCGAGGTTCACCTCGCCACGACGGATTGCGTCGACGCTGACGAGCTGGCCGCGGTAGCCGCGCGCACCTTCCCGCTGGCGTGCCCGCCGTCGCTGGCGCCGGAGAACATCGCGTCGTTCATCGACACCCACCTGTCGGCCGACCGCTTCGCGGAGTACGTGGCCGACCCGCAACATGCCGTACTCGCCGCAGCGCGGAACGGCCGAATCATCGGGTACGCCATGCTCGTTCGCGCCGTTGAGGCCGCCGAGCTGTCGAAGCTCTACGTCCTGCCGGAGCTGCACGGCACCGGGGTCGCGACGGCGCTGATGGAGCGCGCACTGGCCCTCGCCGCCGACTGGGGCGTGCGCCGCGTCTGGCTCGGCGTCAACCAGAAAAACCAACGCGCACAACGCTTTTACGCCAGGAGCGGTTTCGACGTCAGCGGCACCAGGACGTTTCAGGTGGGCGACGCCACCGAGGACGACTTCGTCATGACCCGCGAGGTGCGTTGACGGCGGCGGTCAGCGCCAACAGCCGTGACGTGGCCCGCAAGTACTTCTTCCGGTATCCGCCGGCCAGCATCTCCTCGCTGAAGATGGTGTCCAGCTTCGCCCCCGACGCCACCACCGGAATGCCGGCGTCGTACAAGCGATCGGTCAGCGACACCAGCCGCAGCGCGACGTTCTGGTCGTCGATGCCGTGCACGCCGGTCAAAAACACCGCCGTCACGCCCTCGATCAGGGTCAGATACCGCGACGGGTGCATGGTCGCCAGGTGCGCGCACAGCGCGTCGAAGTCGTCGAGCGTCGCGCCCTCGACCGCCGCGGCGCGCGCGGCGACCTGATCGTCCGGCAGCGGCGGCGGCGCCGGGGGCAGATCGCGGTGCCGGTAGTCCGGGCCCTCGATCCGCACCGTGGTGAAAATTCTTGCCAGCGTGTTGATTTCACGCAGAAAGTCCTGGGCTGCAAACCGGCCCTCACCGAGTTGCTCGGGCAGGGTATTGGAGGTGGCGGCCACCGACACACCCCGCTCGACCAGCGACGAGAGCATCCGCGAGATCAGGGTGGTGTTGCCCGGGTCGTCGAGTTCGAACTCGTCGATGCACACCGCCGTGTAGTCGGACAGCAGGTCGATGCACTCGGCGAAGCCGAACACCCCGGCCAGCTGGGTCAGCTCCCCAAATGTCGCGAACGCCTTGGGGCCCGGCAACTCGTAGTAGGCCGAGGCCAGCAGGTGAGTCTTGCCCACCCCGAAACCGCCGTCCAGATACAGCCCGACGCCGGGCAATACCGCCCGCCTGCCGAACAACTTTCGGCGGCCGGCCCGGCGCCGCACCGCCTCCCCGCAGAAATCCCGGCAGGCCACGACGGCGGCCGCCTGGGTGGGTTCCGCCGGATCCGGGCGGTATGTCGCGAAGCTCACGTCGGCGAACGTTGGGGGCGGCCGCAATTGGGCGATCAGCCGCTCGGGCGACACGGTGGGATGCCGATCCACCAGGTGAGCCACCCGGCCGGAAGCGGACCCGTGCATGCAGGAACTGTAGCGGCGTGCTGCAATCGAGCCCATGCCCCTTCCTGAGGCGCCGCCGCTGACGCTGCTCGGCTCGGCGCGCGAACTCGACGACGGCGAACTCCCCCAGCTCTACGCGTATCCCGACCGAGACGGGACATGGGTGCGGGCGAACTTCATCACCAGCCTGGACGGCGGCGCCACCGCCGACGGCAAAACCGGCACCATGGCGGGGCCGGGCGACCGATTCATCTTCCACCTGCTCCGCGAGCTCGCCGACGTCATCGTGGTCGGCGCGGGCACCGTACGCATCGAGGGATACTCCGGGGCGCATCTGGGCGCCGTCCAACGCCAGCGGCGGCAGGCCCGCGCGCAAAGCGAAGTCCCGCAACTGGCGATCGTGACGAAATCGG
>NZ_MBEM01000022.1:0-1013 GCF_001954045.1 Mycobacterium sp. SP-6446
CCGGACGCTGCCCGCGCGCACGACGACTGAAAGGCGGAAACCTCCGCGATGAGATTTGTGCTGGCCATCTATGGAACTCGCGGCGACGCGGAGCCCGGCGTTGCTGTCGGCCGTGAACTGCTGCGCCGCGGGCACGACGTACACGTGGCCGTCGCGCCCGACCTGGTTGAATTCGTCGAGTCGGCCGGGCTCAGGGCGACCGAGTTTGGGCCGGACGCGCGACTGTGGCAGGACGTGCACCGCGACCTTTTGACCCGTTTGTTCCGGAGCTTTTGGAAGGTCCGGGAACTGACCGCGTTGGTGCGCGAAGATCAGCGGCTGTTCAACCAGCTCTGGGAGGAGATCGGCAAGACGCTGATGTCGCTGGCCGAGGGGGCCGACCTGGTGCTCACCAGCGCCATCGGCGAACAGTCCGCGGCCAACATCGCGGAGTACTACGGCATTCCGCTGGCCACCCTGCATCTCGCCCCGGTGCGGGTCAACGGACAGGTCCTGCCATTCCTGTCACCGTCGCTGGGCCGTTACGCGGTGCGGCTGTACGAGTGGGTGAGTTGGCGCGGGGTGAAGAACTTCGATGACGTGCAGCGCCGCGAACTGGGCCTGCCGAAGGCGAGGCGCTCTGCGGCGCGACGCATCACCGAGCGCGGATCACTGGAAATTCAAGCCTACGAAGAAGTTTGCTTCCCGGGGCTGGCCGCCGAATGGGCGAACTGCAACGGCCAACGACCGTTCGTCGGCGCGCTGACGATGGAGTTGGCCACGGACGCCGACGAGGAGGTCGCGTCGTGGATCGCCGCGGGAACACCGCCGATTTTCTTCGGCTTCGGCAGCACGCCGGTCAAGTCTCCCGCCGACACCGTCGCCATGATCGGCGCGGCCTGCGCGCAACTGGGCGAACGGGCGCTGATCAGCTCCGGCTGGAGTGACTTCGGCAATGTCCCCCATTCCGACCACGTCAAGGTGGTGGAAGCGGTGAATTATGCTGCGGTCTTCCCGGCCTGCCGCGCGGTCGT
>NZ_MBEM01000023.1:0-833 GCF_001954045.1 Mycobacterium sp. SP-6446
CGCCTCCTCGAGGGTGGTCTTGACGTCATCGAGGGTGAACGGCTTTACGATCGCGGTGATCAGCTTCATGCGTGCTCTGCCTCCACTTTCTCGTCCACCCGCTCCTCCGCACCGTTACGGTCGTCCAGCGCAGTTCGTGTCGTAAGCCCAGACCCCTGGCCGCCGATCACTCCAAAATCGTAGCCGCTCTCCGCGTGCTCGGCCTCGTCGATACCCGAGGATTCCGCCTCGGGGTTGAGGCGCAACCCGATGGTGTACTTCAGGATCAGGGCCAGGATGAGCGTAACGATGCCGGAGTAGAACAGGACGGAGAACGCGCCGACCGCCTGCCGTTCCAGCTGCGCCCAGCCGCCGCCGTAGAACAGCCCCTTCGATACCCCGGCCACGCCGTTGATCGCCGGGCTCTCCGGCGCGGCGAGCAGGCCGACCAGCAGTGTGCCCGCCAAACCGCCGACGAGGTGCACCCCGACCACGTCGAGCGAGTCGTCGAAGCCCAACCGGAACTTCAGCCCGACCGCCAGCGCGCAGACGACGCCGGCCACCGCGCCGACCACGATCGCGCCCAGGATGTTGACCGACGAGCACGACGGGGTGATGGCAACCAGCCCGGCGACGATGCCCGACGCCGCGCCCAGCGTCGTGGGCTTCCCGTCGCGGACGCGCTCGGTCAGCAGCCAGCCGAGCATGGCGGTGGCCGTGGCGACCGTGGTGGTCATGAACGTCGATCCGGCGGCGCCGTTCGAGCTGGTCGCCGACCCGGCGTTGAACCCGAACCAGCCGAACCACAGCAACCCGGCGCCGAGCATCACGAACGGCAGGTTGTGCGGCCGGAA
>NZ_MBEM01000024.1:0-10820 GCF_001954045.1 Mycobacterium sp. SP-6446
TGAACCTGATCCTCAAGGGCGACAACGCCGGTACCGTCGAGGCGCTGGAGGAGGCCCTGATGGGCATCCAGGTCGACGACGAGGTGGAACTGCGCGTCATCGACCGCGGCGTCGGTGGCATCACCGAGACCAACGTCAACCTGGCGTCGGCCTCCGACGCGGTGATCATCGGCTTCAACGTCCGCGCCGAGGGCAAGGCGACGGAGCTGGCCAACCGCGAAGGCGTGGACATCCGGTACTACTCGGTGATCTACCAGGCGATCGACGAGATCGAGAAGGCCCTGCGCGGCATGCTCAAGCCGATCTACGAGGAGAACCAGCTGGGTCGCGCCGAGATCCGCGCGATCTTCCGGTCCTCGAAGGTCGGCGTCATCGCCGGCTGCCTGATCACCTCCGGCATCGTGCGCCGCAACGCCAAGGCCCGGTTGTTGCGCGACAACATCGTCGTCTCCGACAACCTGACGATCACGTCGCTGCGGCGGGAAAAGGACGACGTGACCGAGGTCCGCGACGGCTTCGAATGCGGTATGACACTGGGTTACTCCGACATCAAGGAAGGCGACATCATCGAGTCCTACGAGCTCGTTCAAAAGGAACGCGCCTAATGGCCGATCCCGCTCGGGCGCGCCGGCTGGCCAAGCGGATCAACACGATCGTCGCGTCGGCGATCGAGTTCGAGATCAAGGATCCCGGGCTGGACGGGGTGACCATCGTCGACACGAAGGTGACGGCCGACCTGCACGATGCGACGGTGTTCTACACCGTGATGGGACGAACGCTCGACGACGAGCCGGATTACGCGGCCGCCGCGGCCGCGCTGGATCGGGCCAAGGGCGCCCTGCGCACCATGGTCGGGGCGGGAACCGGTGTGCGCTTCACTCCCACTTTGACGTTCACCCGGGACACGACGTCCGACACCGTGCGACGGATGGACGAGTTGTTGGCCCGTGCCCGCGCCGCGGACGCCGATCTGGCGCGGGTTCGGGTGGGCGCCAAGCCGGCAGGGGAGGCCGACCCGTACCGTGAAACGGGGCTCGACGCTAAGGACACCGGTGACGACGATCAACGCGAAAACTGAGCTGGCCGATGCCCCAGTTGCCGGGGTACGCGTCGACGCCGTCCGCGCCGCCGAATTGCTGTCGGCGGCCACGACGATCGCGGTGGTCTGCCACGTCCATCCCGACGCCGACACCATCGGTGCGGGGCTGGCGCTGGCCACGGTCCTGGATCGGTGCGGCAAAGAGGTCGAGGTCGGTTTCGCCGCGCCGGAAACGTTGCCGGAGTCGCTGCGGACGCTGCCCGGTTGCCACCTGCTGGTCCACCCCGACGCGATGCGCCGCGGCGTCGATTTGGTTGTGACCGTTGACGTTCCGAGCGCCAAACGGCTCGGTGCCCTGATCGACCTGGCCGGGCCGGACCAGCACCTGCTGGTGATCGATCACCACGCCTCCAACGACATGTTCGGTACCGCGAATTTCGTCGACCCGTCGGCCGACTCCACCACGCTGTTGGTTGCCGAACTCCTCGACGCGTGGGGCAAGCCGCTCGACACCGACGTCGCGCATTGCATTTACGCGGGACTGACGACCGACACCGGGTCCTTCCGCTGGGCCAGTGCGCGGGCCCACCGGCTGGCGGCCCGGCTGGTGGACGCCGGCGTGAACAACGCCGCGATATCCCGGGCGCTGATGGACACCCATCCGTTCGCGTGGCTGCCGATGCTGTCGCGGGTGCTGGGTTCCGCGCAACTGATGCCCGACGCCGCCGGTGGCCGCGGCCTGGTCTACGTGGTCGTCGAGAACTCCGAATGGGTCAACTCGCGCCCGGAGGAAGTCGAGAGCATCGTCGACATCGTGCGCACCACGCAGCAGGCCGAGGTGGCGGCGGTGTTCAAGGAGGTCGACCCGCAACACTGGTCGGTGTCGATGCGGGCGAAGGCCGACGTGGATCTGGCGGCCGTCGCGTCCGTGTTCGGCGGTGGCGGCCACCGCTTGGCCGCCGGCTATTCGACCACCGGCTCGATCGACGACGCCGTGGCCTCGCTGCGCACCGCCCTCGGCTGATTCGGGTTTCAGCGCCGACGGCTGTATCACTTCGCCTTGGGCATGGCGTTGCCCCAAAAGGCGAGGACGGCGATGGCGAAGGCAACGAACACGATCGCCAGGCCGAGGGCCGGCCACTTCCACATCCGGGTTCGACGAGTGGTTCGACGGCTGCCGGAGACGACCGCCCCGATGCCCGCCAGCAACGCGGCAGCAGCGACCCCGCCGACGATGACGCCCGCTCCGCTCCACATGTTGTGAACGAAGCGCGTCACCGCTGGGCTGTCGCAGTCGTCGCTGCAAATGGGCATCATCGTCCACAACAAACCCAGCGCCGCGGCGGCGAGCGCCAGCAGGCTGGCCCCCGCTTGCACCACAAAAAGGCTCACCGTCGCGGTTTTGTCGGCGGTCGATCGCGGCCGTGCAGGCGGCGCGAAGCTCGCACTGTAGGGCGGCTGGTGGAAGGTCACGCGCCTAGCGCACCTGGGAGCGTCCGCGTTGCAGCACGGCCTCACGGTTGGCGGCGATGTCGTCGCCGCTGGTCCGGAATTGCCTGGCCGCCATGGCTTCCAGCCACAGCCCGGCGCTCGTCTGGGAATCGTCGATCCGGTGATACGACGCCAGCAGCGCCCGCACCGCGTTCTGGTTGTTGCCGACGATGCTCGCCGCCACCTCGCGGGCGGTGGCCAGCAGCGCCTCGTGCGGAACCACCTCGGTGACCAGCCCGGCCCGCAGCGCGTCGGCCGACGACAGGTAGTCCCCGGTCATGCTCATCCGCCGGGCCAGGCCGACCCCCACCTTCTGCGGCAACCGCACGCTCAAGCCCCAGGTGGGCAGCAGGCCCACCCGGGCGTGGGTGTCGGCGAAGCGCGCCTGCTCCGAGGCGATCACGATGTCGCAGTACAGGACCAGCTCCAGCCCGCCGGTGACGGCGGCGCCGTTGATGGCGCCGATCACGGGCTTCGTCATCGCCGGCCACCGCGGTGAGATGTCCGGCAGGGCCGACTCGCTGCCCAGCTCCTTGAGGTCGAGTCCGGCGCAGAACACCGGATCGGTGCCCGTGACGATGACGACGTCGACGTCGTCGTCGGTCTCGGCGTCGGCCAGAGCACCGAAGAACCGGTCGCGCAGCGCCGTCGACAGGGCATTGCGGGATTGGGGCCGGTTGAGGGTCAGCGTGCGCACCCGCTCGTCGGTGTCGATCAGCAGGATGTCGTCGGTCATGCCATCACCGTAATCAGGGGCGGCGCCTATCGTTGAGCCATGTGCCGAAACATCACCGAACTGCGGGGTTTGCAGCCCGCGGCCACGGCCGAGGAGATCGCGGCGGCTGCCCGCCAGTACGTGCGCAAGGTCAGCGGCATCACGCGCCCGTCGGCGGCCAACGCCGAGGCGTTCGAGGCGGCGGTCGCCGAGGTCACCGAGACGACGACGCGGCTGCTGCGCGCCCTGCCGCCGCGGCGCCAGCCGCCCAAGACCGTTCCGCCGCTGCGCCGGCCCGAGGTGCTGGCCCGGCTCGGCGGCCCGGTATGACGCTCACCGCCACCGCACCCGCGCTCAAGGAGTGGAGCGCCGTCGTGCACGCGCTGCTGGACGGCCGCCAGCGCGTGCTGCTGCGCAAGGGCGGCATCGGCGAGAAGCGTTTCGAGGTCGCCGCCCGGGAATTCCTCTTCTTTCCGACCGTCGCGCACAGCCACGCGCAGCGCGTCCGGCCCGAACACCGCGACCTGCTCGAACCGGCGGCCGCCGACAGCACCGACGATCAGCTGCTGATCCGGGCCGCCGCGAAAGTCGTTGCCGCGCAAGAGGTCAACCGCCCCGACGGGCTGGCTGCAATCGAGGATCTGCACATCTGGACACCCGAATCGGTGCGCGCCGATCGGCTCGACTTCCGCCCTAAGCACAAGCTGGCGGTGTTGGTGGTGTCGGTCATCCCGTTGGCCGAGCCGGTGCACATCGCCCGCAGCCCCGACTACGCGGGCTGCAAGAGCTGGGTGCAGCTGCCGGTGCGGCCGGATTTGGCGGCGCCGGTCTACGACGAAGCAGTGCTAGCCGACGTCGCCGTCCGGGTCCGCGACGCCGTCGGCTGACAGGTCGGGCGGTCCGACCGGAAGCAGCAGCCGCGAGCGTCCGTAGTGCACGGCGTGGTTGGCCGGCTTCGACTGCTGAGCCGTCAACAGCGGTTCGCCGGTGCCGAGGTTGCGCGCGTAGCGGGGGAACCAGCTGCCGGCGATCAGCAGGCGGATGCGTGAGCCGGCCCGGAAACGATGGGCGATCCCGTCGAGTTCGATCCTGACGGTCGTCGCGGCGTTGCCGGCCTGACTCAGGCGCCGGTAGCCGTCGCTGACGTTGCGGGATCGCCCCCTGGGATCGATATCCCTGACCTCGCTCACCCGCACGAACAGGTCGACGTGCGGATTGTCCGAGCTGTGCGCCAGCTCGACGACCGGGGTTCCGTACACGCACACATCGTGGGTAAGCGTCGCGCTGGTGAAGGCGAGCACGTCGTCGCGCAGGGCGAGCCGGCTGTCGTCGCGATAGCCGCCGCTGCGCAACAACAGCGGGCCGCCGGTGGTGGGCGTCGGATCGGCGGGGTCGGAGCGGAACGTCGCCGGGGCCACCCCCGCCAGGTCTGTCGGCCGGGCCTCGTCGAGATACCGCCCGGGCCGCAGATACAGCGCCCGCTCGGCGGTTTGCGGCGGCCAGTCGGGCACGTTGCGCCAGCCTTGGCCGGTGACGTACACGCGGACCCGGCTGGGCCGGCGCAGAGCGGGCGCGCCGCCCAGGTGGGTGTCCAGCCAGTCCATCGAATCCGCGACCGTGATACCCAGCGCCCTGCTGAGCTGCTGGGTGTGTGTCCAGGGTCCGACCGTGAGGGCGACGTCGACGCCGCGACGGCGCAGATGGGCGTAGTGGTGCAGGGTTTGCTTGACGAAGATGTCCTGCCAACCTCCCACCAGCAGGACCGGCACCTGGACCCGGTCCAGCGCCTCGGGGAACCGCAGCCGGTCCCAGAACGGGTCGTCGCGGTCGGGATGTTCGATCCACGATTCGAACCAGGGCGCGCCCGTGCCGAGCAGCGCCCGCGCCGCGGCGCCCATCGGCAGTTCACCCACTGCCCGGGCGATATTTCGCTGCGCCCGTAGTTGACGGATGGCGGTCCCGATGCGCCCGGCGCGCTCTTGGTGGGTGACCAGATCGCACCAGCCCAGGAATTCGTTGACCGTGAAAGAGCCAGTGCCCCAAACCGAGTCGTTGAAATCGTGCGGGCCCACGGTGATGACGGCCGCGGCCAATTCCGGCGGCGGATCGGACAACAGCGCCCACTGCGTGAATCCCAGATACGAGAGCCCGATTGTGGCGAATCGACCTGTGAACCAAGGCTGTTCACGCAGCCAGGCGACCGTGTCGGCGCCGTCAGCGGCCTCGTTGACCATCGGCTCGAACACCCCGCCGGAGCCGAACGTCCCACGCACGCTTTGCAATACGACGTGATAGCCGCGGGCCGCATACAGTCGGGCGAACACCAGCGAGAAGGGAAATCCGCGCCCGTAGGGCCCGCGGACCAGCACGGTGCCGGCGGGTGTGGCGGTCGTCGGCGCGTAGTGGTCGCCCACCAGGTGGATCCCGTCGCGCATCGGGACTTCAACCCGATTCACGGTGTACCCAGTGCTCGCCGGGGGCAGGCCCAACAATCGGCCGACGGCATTGCCGCCGGCCTGCTTGAGCGCGCCCAGCGCGGGTTCGGCGGGCCGGGTCGGTGTCGACGTCACGGCCCTCAGGTTAGGGGTCACCGGCCGGGCTAGAACTTGTAGTACGGCACGAGGTCGTTGGCCCGCTGCAGGTTGGTGGACGGGCAGTCGACCTCGGGGTTGGAGTAGATGGTCGAGTAGTACAGCGCCTGCTGCAGCACCCCGTAGCTGGTCTTGAACGCCACCATGCAGGAGAAGTACCAGTAGCTGTTGTGATACGTCGGCTTCAAGACCCAGTACGTGGCGGCGCGATGCCCGGCGATGGTGGTCTCCAGCGCGTCGGGCGGCAGCGACTGTTCGTATTGGCGCCAGATGATGGGCTCGACGGCCAATTGGTAGTTGCCCGCGTCGAAGTGGCAGCGCAGCCCGTCCTCGGGCTCCGGCGGAGTGAAGGCCAGCCCGAGCCGCTGCAGGGCGTCGAACGGGATGTCCCGGCACGGATCGAAGGGGCTCGGGTCAGTGGTTGCCACGATCGGGCTCTTCATCGTGGTCTCCGGGGTCTCCATCGGGGCCGCGGTCGAGCGCAGCTCGACGGCCTTGTCCGCGGCTGGCGCGGGCGGGCCGGTGTACCAGCCCGCGGTTCCCCCCAGGGCCGCCGCGATCAACGCAGCAACCGCTCCGATCAGTCGCACTCTGGTGAACACCATGCCCCCTGATCCGCGCCCCCTGACGCCTCGGCGATCCCTTGGCCGGGAGTGTACAAGTCGGGTCAGCAGCCTCACAGAGAAACGAGAACACGTTCTAATCCGTCGATCAAGGCCCTGGCCGAAACCCGCCTAGGGCAGCGGGTCGTTAGGCTGGTTAGTCGTGGCAAGTCAGCAGTCGGGCAATGGGGGACAGCCGACCGGTCAACCAACCTTGTGGGCGGTTTCGGACCTGCACACCGGCCACGTCGGCAACAAGCCCGTCACCGAATCGCTGCACCCGTCGTCGCCGGAGGACTGGCTGATCGTCGCCGGCGACGTCGCCGAACGCACCGACGAGATCCGCTGGGCCCTTGACCTGCTGCGACGCCGCTTC
Organism: Mycobacterium sp. SP-6446; assembly: GCF_001954045.1. Taxonomy (NCBI): domain Bacteria; kingdom Bacillati; phylum Actinomycetota; class Actinomycetes; order Mycobacteriales; family Mycobacteriaceae; genus Mycobacterium; species Mycobacterium sp. SP-6446. The sequence goes on from NZ_MBEM01000024.1 coordinate 6,815, forward strand.
GCCAAGGTGATCTGGGTACCCGGCAACCACGAGCTGTGGACCACGAATCGCGATCCCGCGCAGGTCTTCGGCCGGGTGCGGTATGACTACCTGGTCCACATGTGCGACGAGCTCGGCGTGGTCACACCCGAGCACCCGTTTCCGGTGTGGACCGAACGCGGCGGCCCCGCCACGATCGTGCCGATGTTCCTGCTTTACGACTACACCTTCTTGCCCGAGGGGGCGACGAGCAAAGCCGAGGGTCTGGCCATCGCGCGCGAGCGCAACGTGGTGGCCACCGACGAATTCCTGCTCTCACCGGAGCCCTACCCCACCCGCGACGCCTGGTGCCGGGAGCGGCTCACGGCCACCCGCGCGCGCCTCGAACAGCTGGACTGGATGACACCGACCGTCCTGGTGAACCACTTCCCCCTGGTCCGCGACCCCTGCGACGCGTTGTTTTACCCGGAATTCTCGCTGTGGTGCGGCACCACCAAGACCGCCGATTGGCACACCCGCTACAACGCCGTCTGCTCGGTCTACGGGCACCTGCACATCCCGCGGACCACTTGGTACGACGATGTGCGTTTCGAGGAGGTGTCGGTCGGTTACCCCCGGGAGTGGCGGCGGCGCAAGCCGTACACCTGGCTGCGCCAGGTCCTGCCGGATCCGCAATACGCGCCCGGCTACCTCAACGACTTCGGCGGTCACTTCGTGATCACCCCCGAGATGCGCAAACAGGCCACGCAGTTCCGGGAACGGCTGCGCCAGCGGCAGTCACGATGACCGAGCCGATGCTGGTGTCGTCGGTGCTGCCGGCGTCCGGGGATCCGGCGTATGGGGATCTGGCGTACGCGGAGGCGTACTCCGATCCGCCCGGGCTGGCCCCGTTGCCCGAGGAAGAGCCGCTGATCGCCAGGTCGGTTGCCAAGCGGCGCAACGAGTTCATCACCGTCCGGCACTGCGCTCGGATCGCGCTGGGCGAGCTCGGGGTGCCGCCGGTGCCAATCCTCAAGGGCGACAAGGGACAACCGTGTTGGCCCGACGGCGTGGTCGGCAGCCTCACGCACTGCACGGGCTATCGCGGCGCGGTGGTGGGGCGCAGTGCATCCGTGCGGTCGGTGGGTATCGACGCCGAACCACACGACGTGTTGCCCAACGGCGTGTTGGACGCTGTCACGCTGGAGGAGGAACGCCACGAGATTTCCGCCCTGCCCGAGGGCCTGCATTGGGATCGAATCCTGTTCTGCGCCAAGGAGGCAACGTACAAGGCCTGGTTCCCGTTGACGAAGCGCTGGCTGGGTTTCGAGGACGCCCACGTGGTTTTCGACGTCGATCCGGCCGGCGGCGGAAGGGCCGGGGTGTTCGTGTCCAAGATCCTGATCGATCCCGCCGCGCTGTCGGGCCCGCCGCTGACCGCGCTGCGGGGGCGCTGGTCGGTCGAGCGCGGGCTGGTGCTGACCGCGATCGTGCTATGAGCGAACCGGGCCCCGGCGGCTCCGGCATTGTGGTGATCGACAAGCCGGCCGGAATGACCAGCCACGACGTGGTGGGCCGGTGTCGCCGCATTTTTTCCACCCGCAGGGTGGGACACGCGGGGACGCTGGACCCGATGGCCACCGGCGTGCTGGTGATCGGGGTCGACCGCGCCACCAAGATCCTCGGCCTGCTGACGGCTGCGTCGAAGTCGTACGCCGCCACCGTCCGACTCGGCCAGACCACGTCCACCGAGGACGCCGAAGGTGAACTGCTGCAAAGCGTCTCGGCCGAGCGGGTGACCGGCGAGGCGATCGCGGCCGCGGTCGCCGGGCTGCGCGGTGAGATCCGGCAGGTGCCGTCGGCCGTCAGCGCGATCAAGGTCGGCGGGCGTCGCGCCTACCGGTTGGTCCGCGAGGGCCACGAGGTCGAGCTCGAGGCCCGGCCGGTGCGCATCGACCGGCTCGAGGTGTCCGACGTTCGACGCCGCGGCCCTCTCGTCGACCTCGACATCGAGGTCGATTGCTCGTCGGGCACCTACATCCGCGCACTGGCGCGCGATCTGGGCGCCGCACTCGGTGTCGGCGGACACCTGACGTCGTTGCGGCGCACCCGCGTCGGCCGCTTCACGCTGCAGGAGGCGCACTCGCTCGACGAGCTGGCCGAGCGCGACGCCTCTTCTAGGCTGAGCTGGACGCTCGACGAGGCGTGTCTGCTGATGTTTCCGCGCCGCGAGCTGTCCGCCGAGGAGGCCGAGGCGACGAGTAACGGCCGGTCCCTTTCGCCGGCCGGTGTCGACGGCGTCTATGCCGCCACGGACCCCGACGGCCGGGTGATGGCGCTGCTGCGCGACGAGGGATCGCGCACGAAGTCGGTGGTGGTGATACGGCCCGCGACGCTGTAGGCATACGCTGGGTCGCGGGTAGCTAGACGGGCTACGGTTCGGAAGGGGACAACGATGTCCAGCGAGATGTCCAGCAAGACGTCCAACAAGGTTTACGTCGTCGGCGTCGGCATGACGAAATTCGAGAAGCCGGGCCGCCGAGAGGGCTGGGACTACCCGGACATGGCGCGGGAGTCCGGCACCAAGGCCCTCGAGGATGCCGGGGTCGACTACCGCGACATCGAGCAGGGCTACGTCGGCTACGTCGCGGGCGACTCGACGTCCGGGCAGCGGGCCCTCTACGAGCTGGGCATGACCGGCATCCCGATCGTCAACGTCAACAACAACTGCTCCACCGGCTCGACGGCGCTTTTCCTGGCGGCGCAGGCCATCCGCGGCGGAATCGCGGACTGCGCCATGGCGCTGGGCTTCGAGAAGATGCAGCCCGGGCCCTTGCAGGGCGGTGCCCAGGACCGGGAATCGCCGATGGGCAAGCACGTCAAGGCGTTGGCCGAGATCGACGAATTCGCTTTCCCGGTGGCGCCGTGGATGTTCGGGGCGGCCGGCCGCGAGCACATGAAGAAGTACGGCACCACCGCCGAGCACTTCGCCAAGATCGGCCTGAAGAACCACAAGCACTCGGTCAACAACCCGTACGCGCAGTTCCAGGAGGAGTACACCCTCGACGACATCCTGGCGGCGAAGATGATCTCCGACCCCCTTACCAAACTGCAGTGCTCGCCGACCTCCGACGGCTCGGCCGCGGTGGTGCTGGCCAGCGAGGAATACGTGGCCAACCACGGCCTGGCCGGGCAGGCGGTGGAGATCGTGGGGCAGGCGATGACCACCGACTTCGAGTCCACCTTCGACGGCAGCGCCCGCAACATCATCGGCTACGACATGAATGTGCAAGCCGCCCAACGGGTTTACGACCAGTCCGGGCTCGGTCCCGAGGACTTCCAGGTGATCGAGCTGCATGACTGTTTTTCCGCCAACGAACTCCTGCTTTACGAGGCGCTCGGCCTGTGCGGGGAAGGTGAGGCGCCCAAGCTGGTCGACGACAACCAGACCACCTACGGCGGCCGCTGGGTGGTAAACCCGTCGGGCGGACTGATCTCCAAGGGGCACCCGTTGGGCGCGACGGGGCTGGCGCAGTGTTCCGAGTTGACCTGGCAGCTGCGCGGGGCGGCCGACGAGCGTCAGGTCGACAACGTCACCGCCGCTTTGCAACACAACATCGGCCTGGGCGGCGCGGCCGTCGTGACGGCATACCAGCGCGCCGAACGCTGAACCCATGATCGAGTGGTCCGACACCGACCTGATGGTTCGGGACTCGGTTCGCCAGTTCGTCGACAAGGAGATCCGCCCGCATCTGGACGAGTTGGAAACCGGCCAGATGTCGCCCTATCCGATCGCGCGAAAGCTGTTCAGCCAGTTCGGTCTCGACGTCATGGCCGCCGAGGCGGTCAAGAAGATGCTGGACCGCGAGCGGGCCAAGGAAGCGGGCGAGGCGCTCGACGAAAAGCAGGACGGGACGGGCGGTTTCGGCGCGCAGGGATCGATGGTCGCGGTGCTGGTGTCCGAAATCGCCCGGGTCAGCATCGGATTGCTCTCCACCGCGTCGGTCAGCCTCGGCCTGGGCGCGGCGACCATCATGAGCCGCGGGAC
>NZ_MBEM01000025.1:0-17729 GCF_001954045.1 Mycobacterium sp. SP-6446
AAGAACGCGCGGGTGCTGGTGATCGGCGCCGGCGGGCTCGGGGCGCCCGCGTTGCTGTATCTGGCCGCGGCCGGCGTGGGCACGATCGGCATCGTCGACTTCGACGTAGTCGACGAGTCGAACCTGCAGCGCCAGATCATCCACGGCGTGGCCGACGTCGGGCGGTCCAAGGCCCAGTCGGCGCGCGACTCGATCGCCGCGATCAACCCGCTGGTCGACGTGCGGTTGCACGAATTCAGGCTGGAGCCCGGCAACGCCGTCGACCTGTTCGCGCAGTACGACCTGATCCTGGACGGCACCGACAACTTCGCCACCCGGTATCTCGTCAACGACGCCGCGGTGCTGGCCGGCAAGCCGTACGTGTGGGGCTCGATCTACCGCTTCGAGGGGCAGGTTTCGGTGTTCTGGGAGGACGCCCCCGACGGGCGCGGCCTCAACTACCGCGACCTGTACCCGGAGCCGCCGCCGCCCGATCGGATCGCGCCCAATCGGATCCCGCTGGGCCCGCAGTGGTTCTCGCCACTCGTCGCGCAGCACGGGAACCTGGCCGGTGCCGCGCCCGGGCTGCTGGGACGTCATTGCCCAAGAATGGCACAGCCGGCACGGAGGTTGTCCCTGGCGCGCCCGAATGCCGCGCCGATGACGGCCGTCGGGACGCCACGGGTAGTAATGTCTGTGCGACGAGCCGCGCGCGGCTGACCCGGGGCATCCGAGGAGTCAGTTGCCACCCAATAGATTTGCCACCAACGAGATGCCACCAACTAGATGAGGACTCGATGAGCGAACTCGCCAAGGCGGCGGCACGACGTGCCGTCAAACCGGGCGCCCCTCGGCCGGGAGACGGCATGGCGACCCCGAACCGGCGCGGCAACAGGCTGCCCCGCGATGAGCGTCGTGGGCAATTGCTCGTCGTGGCCAGCGACGTCTTTGTCAACCGTGGCTACCATGCGGCCGGCATGGACGAGATCGCCGAACGGGCCGGGGTCAGCAAACCCGTTCTGTACCAACATTTTTCAAGCAAGCTGGAGCTCTACCTGGCCGTGCTTCATCGGCACGTCGACAACCTGGTGTCGGGCGTGCAGCAGGCGCTGAGCACCACCACCGACAACCGGCGGCGGCTGCATTCGGCGGTGCAGGCGTTCTTCGACTTCATCGAGCACGACAGCCAGGGCTACCGGCTGATTTTCGAGAACGACTACGTCACCGAACCCGAGGTCGCCGCGCAGGTGCGGGTCGCCACCGAGTCGTGCATCGACGCGGTGTTCGCGCTGATCAGCGAGGACTCGGGACTCGATCCGCACCGCGCCCGGATGATCGCGGTGGGACTGGTCGGGATCAGCGTGGACTGCGCCAGATACTGGCTGGACTCGGATCGTCCGATCTCCAAGTCGGACGCCGTGGAGGGCACCGTTCAGTTCGCGTGGGGCGGGCTGTCACACGTGCCGCTCACTCGCTCTTAGCGGCCTTCCCAACGATTTTGGCGGCAGACTCCGCCCCGATTCCGAAGCCGACGCGGCGAGCGTCGGCCGCGCCGATCTCGACGTAGGCGATCTTGTCGGTCTGAACCAGGAAGCGACGGCCTTTGTCGTCGCTCAGGCTGACCAGGCCCGCACCCTCGCGCAGCGCGGCAGCGACGACATCTTCGACTTCACCGGGTGTCTGCGCGCTGGAGAAGACCAGCTCGCGCGGACTGTCCGAGATACCGATTTTGACCTCCACAGTGGCCCCTTCCATGAGCGGTTCCAGTAGCAGCTTGCAGTAGCGGTGAAGTCGCAGGCGTGTCAGCAGCAGGCTAGTGGATGCGCCGAGCGCACGGCGCGCCCCGGGGTTCGCGGTCAGCGAAACGTCGGTCGCGGAGAGGTAACGATTGGCTACCAGCTGGGTTCACACCCGGGTTCGACGGCGGATCCGTGTTTTCACATGGCTAACTTCGGCACCATGGGTACCACACTGCCCCCTATCGACAGGGTTCGCGCCCGCCCGGGCCGCGACGGCTTCGACCTGGACTACGACGACTACGACCGCCACTACGACCGCGACTACGACCGCGACTACGACTTTGACCGTGACGGTGACGGCGACACCGAGGAGCTGTACCGGGCCGGGTCCGAGGGCGACTACAGCTGGACGGGCTGGCCGGCCGATTTTCGTGTGCGCCCGGTCACGGCCATCCTCGCCGCCGTGGTCGCGCTCGGGGCGATCGCGACCGCCGTCGTCCTCAACAGCGGCGACAGCGCATCGACCAAGGCGACGGTGGGACCCGCCCCGCAGACGCTGACCTCCGCGCCGCGGACCACGAGCCCGCCCAGCGCGGCGCCGAGCCAATCGCCGCTCCCGCAGGAGACGGTCACCACCGTGACGACGCCCCGCGCGGCTCCGACGCAGCCGCCGACCACCGCGCCGACCCTGGCGCCTACGGCCGCGCCCCCCGCCACGGCCGCGCCGCCACCGATCGCGGTGAACCCGCGCACCGTCCTCTACACCGTGACCGGGACGAAGCAGCTGCTGGACCTGGTGAACATCGTCTACACCGACGCCCAGGGCTACCCGCAGACCGAGTTCAACGTGTCGCTGCCCTGGTCCAAGGTCGTTGTGCTGAATCCGGGTGTGCAGACCGAGTCGGTCGTCGCGACCAGCATTTACGGCCGGCTGAATTGCTCGATCGTCAACGCCGAGGGTCAAGCGGTGGCGGTGTCGGCCAACAACTCGATCATGGCGACCTGCACCCGTTAAGGGTCAGCTCAGGCCGAGCTCGTGCATCCGCCGGTCGTGGGTTTGCTGTAGCCGGTCGAAGAACGCGCCGAGCTGGCTCAGGCCGCCGGTACCGGAGACCACCAGGTCGACCAGCTCGTCGTGATCGGCCAGCAGGTATTGCGCCTGCGTGATGGCCTCGCCGAACAGGCGACGCGCCCACAGCGCGAGCCGGCTGCGCTGCTTGCTGCTGCCGGTCACGGCCGCGCGCACCTCGGCGACGACGAACTGGGAATGCCCGGTCTCCGACAGGGCCTCCCGCACCACGTCGGCGACTTCGTCGGGCAGCACGTCGGCGATTTCCAGGTAGAGGTCGGCGGCCAAAGCATCGCCGACGTACGTCTTCACCAGGGCTTCCAGCCAGGTGCTCGGCGTGGTCAGCCGGTGGTAGTTCTCCAACGTCGACGCGTACCTCGACATCGCCGACACCACGTCGACGCCCCGCTTTTCCAGGGCGTCGCGCAGCAGTTCGTAGTGCTGCATCTCGGCGGCGGCCATGCTCGCCATCGAGATGCGTCCCCGCAGGTCAGGAGCCATGCGGGCCTCGTCCGTCAGGCGGTAGAACGCGGCGATCTCGCCGTAGGCGAGCACCGCGAACAGTTCGTTGACGCCTGGGTGGTCCGCGGTGAGGCGTGGGGTAGGCGAATCGTCCACCTGGTCGGCGGAGGAGGGCCCGGGAAGGGGCGGGGACATGGGCAACACTCTAGTCGCCGGACCTGGCGGAAGATGGGTGCCGGCTGTTGACCAGCTATCATGCTTGGAGGTGGTGGCGGTATTTCTTCTGCCGTTGCCACCGGCGAAATGTGCGTGCACAGCTGGCCCGCCCAAAACGAATGCAGGGGCCCGCACTCGGCGACGTGGAGTCGGAGTTCGTGCGCGCGTGACCGCGACAGAAAACCGACCAACCGAAGACGTCACCGAAAGGCACATCACCCGCGTATGACCGCACTCACAAGCGCAACTGAACTGACCCCCCAAAATACGTTTGCCAAGCTCGGCGTCCGCGACGAAGTCGTGCGCGCGCTTGCCGAAGAAGGCATCGAAAGTCCTTTTGCCATCCAAGAATTGACCCTGCCGCTTGCCCTGGCCGGCGACGACGTGATCGGCCAGGCCCGCACCGGCATGGGCAAGACCTTCGCGTTCGGCGTGCCGCTGCTGCAGCGGATCACCGCCGACGGCTCGAACACTCAAGCCCGACCGCTCAACGGCGCGCCTCGCGCGCTGGTCGTCGTGCCGACCCGCGAACTCTGCCTGCAGGTCACCGGGGACCTGGCCACGGCGGCGAAGTACCTGACCGCCGAGGGCGGCCGCCCGCTGTCCGTGGTGTCGATCTACGGGGGCCGGGCCTACGAGCCGCAGATCGAGGCGCTGCGCACCGGCGCCGACGTCGTGGTGGGCACCCCGGGCCGGCTGCTCGACCTCTGCCAGCAGGGTCACCTGCAGCTCGGTGGGCTCTCTGTGCTGGTGCTCGACGAGGCCGACGAGATGCTCGATCTGGGCTTCCTGCCGGACATCGAGCGCATTCTGCGCCAGATTCCCGCCGACCGGCAATCGATGCTGTTCTCGGCGACCATGCCGGACCCGATCATCACGCTGGCCCGCACGTTCATGAACCAGCCCACCCACATCCGCGCCGAGGCCCCGCACTCGGCCGCCACCCACGACACCACCGAACAGTTCGTCTACCGCGCCCACGCGCTGGACAAGGTGGAGCTGGTCAGCCGGGTGCTGCAGGCGAATGACCGTGGCGCCACCATGATCTTCACCCGCACCAAGCGCACCGCGCAGAAGGTGGCCGACGAGCTGGCCGAACGCGGCTTCAAGGTCGGCGCGGTGCACGGCGACCTCGGACAGATAGCGCGCGAGAAGGCGCTCAAGGCATTCCGCACCGGCGACATCGACGTGCTGGTCGCAACCGACGTGGCCGCCCGCGGCATCGACATCGACGACGTCACGCACGTCATCAACTACCAGATCCCCGAGGACGAACAGGCATACGTGCACCGGATCGGCCGCACCGGCCGCGCCGGCAAGGCCGGCGTCGCGGTCACCCTGGTGGACTGGGACGAGCTGCCCCGCTGGTCGATGATCAACAAGGCGCTGGGCCTGGACACCCCCGACCCGGCCGAGACCTACTCCAACTCACCGCATCTGTACGCCGAGCTGGGCATCCCGGCCGAGGCCGGCGGCAAGGTCGGCGCGCCGCGGAGGTCGCCGGTCAAGCGCCGCGACACCAAGAGCTCGAGCCAGGGCTCGAGTCAGGGCTCGGGCCAACGTTCCGGCCAGGGTGTGGGCCAGAAGTCCAACCGCTCCGGTGCGAGGCGACGTCGCACCCGCGGCGGGCAGCCCGTCTCCGGCCACCCGGCCGGCAACGGAACCACCAGCGATGGCGATGGCGGAGTCGCCGCAGAGAAACAGGGCTCTAACGGCAGCGGCACCAACCGGCGCCGCCGTCGCCGCCGCAAGCCCGCCGAAACCACCGCCGCATCCGCGCTCGCCAACTGAGCCCACGCCGCGGCATGGTCAGACCCGAACGCCGGACCAAGGGCGACGTCATGGCCGCCGCGGCGATCGCGGTCGTCGTCGCCGCCACCGCCGCACTGATCTGGTGGACCAGCGACGCGCGGGCCGCCATCAGCCGGCCGGCCGCCGTCGGCGCGCCCAACCCGGCCCCGGCCCGCGAAGTGCCCGCGGCCCTGCGTCAGCTGTGGACGGCGACGAGCGTCGCCACCACCGCACCCATCGTGGTCGGCGGAACGGTGACCACCGCCGACAGACGCCGGCTCGACGGGCGCGACGCCGGCACCGGGCAGTCACGCTGGAGCTATGAGCGCGACACCGATCTCTGCGGGGTGACATGGCTCTACCGCTACGCCGTCGCGGTCTACCGGGACGACCGCGGTTGCGGTCAGGTCAGCACGCTGGACGGATCCACGGGTCGCCGCGGGCCCGCCCGCAGCGGTAATGCCGACCCGCGGGTCCGCCTCTCCTCCGACGGCACAACGGTGTTGTCGGCGGGCGATACCCGGCTGGAACTCTGGCGCTCGGACATGGTCCGGATGCTGGCCTACGGCGAGACCGATGCCCGGGTGAAACCGTCGGCGCGGGGCCTGCACTCCGGATGCAAGCTGGTCTCGGCGGCCGCCAGCTCGTCGGCGGTCTCGGTGTTCGAAAGCTGCGTCAATCAGGCGGATCTGCGGCTGGTCCTGCTGCGCCCGGCCAAGGAAGACGACGAACCCCAACAACACGTCGTCTCGGAACCCGGGATCACGGCGGATTCGGGCGCCCGCGTGCTGGCCGTCCGGGAGAACAACACCGCGGTGTATCTGCCCGGCGGGTCCGGCTCGCAACCCAGGGTCGACGTGATCGATGACACGGGCACCACCGTGTCGAGCACCCTGCTGCCCAAGGCTCCGTCGAGCTCGGCATTGGTGTCCCAAGCGGGGGTGTCCCAGACGGGCAACGTGGTGACCTGGTGGACCGGCGATTCCGTCATGGTCTTCGACGCGAGCAGTCTGACCCCGCGCTATACCATCGCCGCCGGCGAGACGACGGCGCCGCTGGGGCCGGGTGTGATGATGGCGGGCAAGCTGCTGGTGCCGGTCACCGGCGCGATCGGTGTGTACAACCCGGTCAACGGCTCCAGCGAGCGCTACATCCCAGTCGATCGGGCCGCCAGCCCGGCGCAGCCGGGAACGCCCGTCGTCCCGGCCGTGTCCGGTTCCCGGGTTTTCGAGCAGCGCGGCAACACCGTGGTGGCGCTGGGCTGATCCCACGGCCGCGCGCCGCTAAATCTCTACGGCGAACGTGGCCAGCGGTTTGCCGGACTTCCAGTGCTTCATCAGCGCCTTCGCCAGCTCCTTGTAGGCGGTCGCGCCCTTGTTCTTGCGTCCGGCGATCACCGACGAGCCGGACGCGCTGGCCTCGGCGAAGCGCACCGTGCGCGGGATCGGCGGGGCGAGCACCGGCAGGTCGTAGCGGTCGGCCACATCGACCAGCACGTCGCGGGTATGCGTGGTGCGGGAGTCGTACAGCGTCGGCAGCGCGCCCAGCATCCGCAGATTCGGGTTGGTGATCTGCTGGACGTCGGCGACGGTCCGCAGGAATTGGCCGACGCCGCGGTGGGCGAGCGTCTCGCACTGCAACGGCACGATGACCTCGTCCGCGGCCGTCAGCCCGTTGAGGGTGAGCACACCCAGCGACGGCGGGCAGTCGATGATCACCACGTCGAAGTCGTCGGAAACCTTGGCCAGTGCCCGTTTGAGCGCATACTCGCGGCCCGCCCGCATCAGCAGCATCGCCTCGGCACCGGCCAGGTCAATATTGGCCGGTAGCAGCGTCATTCCCTCCATCGTCGTGACCAGCGCGGCGTTGGGTTCGACCTCACCGAGCAGCACCTCGTGCACCGACACCGGTAGTTTGTCGGGGTCGTGGCCCAGCGAGAAGGTCAAGCAACCCTGCGGGTCCAGATCGACAAGCAGCACCCGCCGGCCGCTGTCCACCATCGCCGCACCCAGCGAGGCCACCGTCGTGGTTTTCGCCACCCCGCCCTTCTGGTTGGCCACCGCCAGTACCCGGGTCTTAGTCATACGCGCCATCCTGGCACGTTCGGGGCCGGCTGCTAAGGGCTTCGTCTTTTGGGGGCCCAAAAGTCTCGGGCAGAATCGGTCGGCATGGGCTTGCACAATCATCGTCTGGTGCTGCTGCGCCACGGCGAGACCGAGTGGTCGAAATCGGGCCAGCACACCGGCCGCACCGAGGTCGAGCTGACCGATGCCGGCCGCACGCAGGCCAAGCTGGCCGGGCGGGCGCTGGGCGAACTGAAACTCGTTGACCCGCTGGTGATCAGCAGTCCGCGGCAACGCTCCCTGGCGACCGCCGAATTGGCCGGGCTCACCATCGACGAGGTCTCACCACTGCTCGCCGAGTGGGACTACGGGTCGTATGAGGGCCTGACAACGGCGCAGATCCAGGAGTCGGTGCCCGACTGGCTGGTGTGGACGCACGGCTGCCCCGGCGGCGAGAGCGTCGCGCAGGTCAGCGAGCGCGCCGACCGGGCCGTCGCGATGGCGTTGGAGCACATGGAGTCGCGCGACGTGTTGTTCGTGAGCCATGGCCACTTCTCCCGCGCGGTGATCACGCGGTGGGTCGAGCTGCCGCTCGTCGAAGGCCGCCGCTTCGGGATGATCACCGCGTCCATCGCCGTCTGCGGCTTCGAGCACGGGGTGCGACAACTCTGTGCGCTCGGGTTGACCGGTCAGTGACCGCAGCCGAACCGCCGTTCGCGCTGTGCGGGCCGCGCGGGACTCTGGTCGCCGACGGGGTGCGGACGCGCTACAGCGACGTGCGGGCGGCGCAAGCGGCACTGCGAACGGGGTCGGCCCCAATCGTGTTGGGCGCGTTGCCTTTCGACATCGACGCACCCGCCGCGCTGCTGGTTCCGAACACCGTGCTGCGCACCGACGGCCCGCCCGACTGGCCGACGGGCCCGCTGCCCCCGGTGCGGGTCGCCGCCGCCATTCCGCCGCCCGCCGACTACCGCGACCGGATAGGCCGCGCCCGGGACCGGCTCACCGCCCCGGGCAGCCCGCTGCACAAGGTGGTGCTCGCTCGCGCCCTGCGGCTGGTCGCCGATGCTCCGCTGGACGCGCGCGTCGTGCTGCGCCGGCTGGTCGCCGCCGACCCGACCGCCTACGGCTATCTCGCCGATCTGACCGCGGCCGGCGGCTCCGGGCGCGATGGCTACGCGGGCGCGGCGCTGGTGGGCGCCAGCCCCGAACTTCTGGTCGCACGCGTCGGTGATCGCGTCGAATGCCGGCCGTTCGCCGGCTCGGCGCCCCGCGCCCGCGACGCGGACCTCGACGCCGCCAACGGCGCCGCCCTGGCGGACTCGGCCAAGAACCGTCACGAGCATCAGCTGGTGATCGACACGATGCGGGCCGCCCTGGAGCCGCTGTGCGACGGCCTGACGATCGCTTCCGAGCCGCAATTGAGCCGCACGGCCGCGGTCTGGCACCTGTGCACACCGATCAGCGGTCGGTTGCGCGACAAGTCAACTACCGCAATCGATCTGGCGTTGGCGCTGCATCCCACCCCCGCGGTCGGCGGGGTGCCGACCAAGGCCGCCTCCGAGCTCATCGCCGAACTGGAAGGGGACCGTGGCTTCTACGCGGGAGCCGTGGGCTGGTGCGACGCCGACGGCGACGGGCGTTGGGTGGTGTCCCTTCGCTGCGCGCAGCTGTCGGCGGACCGCCGCACGGCCGTCGCGCACGCCGGTGGAGGCATCGTCGCCGAATCGGATCCCGATGACGAAGTCGACGAGACGACAACGAAATTCGCCACGATACTGCGCGCGCTGGGAGTCGACCAATGAGCGTAATTGTCCGCCGCGCGGCACGACAAGACTGCGCCGATATTGCCGAAATGATCCACGGGCTGGCCGAATTCGAACGCGCTGCCGAGCAATGCACAGTGACCGAAACACACGTCTCCACAGCGCTTTTCGGTAGTCCGCCGACGGTGCACGGTCACGTCGCGGAAGTCGAGGGCCAGATCGCCGCGATGGCGCTGTGGTTTCTCAGCTTCTCCACGTGGGACGGCGTGGCGGGAATCTACCTAGAGGACCTGTTCGTCCGCCCGCGGTTTCGCCGCCGCGGCCTGGCCCGCGCGCTGTTGAGGGCGCTGGCGGGCGAATGCATCGACAACGGCTACACGCGATTGTCGTGGGCCGTGCTGAACTGGAACGCCAATGCCATTGCGCTGTATGACCAAATCGGCGCGCAACCGCAGCGCGAGTGGACCACCTATCGGCTGTCCGGTCCGCCGTTGGCCGAGCTGGCCGGGCCGCGCTGATCGCCGCCGGCGGCCCAGCGCACGGCCGGCGGAGTGAAGAGCAGGATCACCGCGGAAAGTGCCAGGGCGCCGACAGGAATCCCGAACGCCGGCTGATGCGAGCCCACCGCCACATACCAGGAAATCGGCAGCAGGAGCAGCTGGGTGAACACCGCCGGCCCGCGGCCCCAACGCTTGCCGATCACCAGCGCCCGCCCCGCGGCGAGCACCACGGCACCCGCCAGGACGAACCAGACCGCGGTGCCCAGGCCGTTGACCACGCGCTGGTCGGCACCGGCGATCCCGCGCACCACCAACACCGCGGCCACCGCCAGCGCGGCCACACCCTGCACCGCGACGATCCATCCCGCGACACGCACCATGGTTGGGGCGGGGGCTGGAGCCGGCGAATTCACAGCGTCAGCGTAGAGCCCGCCCGGCCCCGCGAGCGGCCGGTTCCCCCACAGCGGGGTCTTAACCGCCCCGCATAAGCTCGTGCATCATGCGCGCCGTGCTGATCGTGAACCCAACAGCCACTTCCACCACCCCGGCCGCTCGCGATCTGCTGGCGCACGCGCTGAAAAGCCGCCTTCAGCTCACCGTCGAGCACACCAGCCACCGCGGTCACGGCGGCGAAATCGCGCAGGCTGCGGCGGCGGACGGGGTTGACCTGGTCGTCGTGCACGGCGGCGACGGCACGGTCAGCGGGGTGGTCAACGGTCTGCTCGGCGCCCCCGGCTCGCCGCGGGCCGAGCACCTGCCCGCGCTCGCGGTGGTGCCCGGCGGCTCGGCGAACGTGCTGGCCCGATCGCTGGGCATCGCCCAGGACCCCGTCGCCGCCACCAACCAGCTCATTCAGCTGCTCGATGACTACCGCCGGCACCAGACTTGGCGCCGCATCGGGTTGATCGACTGCGGTGAGCGGTGGGCGCTGGTCAACGCCGGGATGGGCGTCGACGCGGAGGTGGTGGCCGCGGTGGAGGCCCAGCGCGACAAGGGCGTCAAGGTCAACGCGCTGCGCTATTGGCGGGTGGCGATTCCCGTCACGCTCGCGTTCAGGCGCCGCGACCCGGTGCTGACGCTGGAGCTGCCCGACCGTGATCCGGTCCCGGGCGTGCACTTCGTGTGGGTGTCCAACACCAGTCCGTGGACCTACAGCAACAACCGGCCGCTGGTGACCAACCCCCGCTGCACCTTCGAGTCGGGCCTCGGCGTCTTCGCGCTCGACGGCATGAAGGTGCTGCCGACGCTGAACGTGCTGCGCCAGATCCTCTCGAAGGGCCCCAAGCCGAATGTGAAACAAGTGGTGCGCGACGACGACGCGGCCTGGGTCCGAGTGACCTCGACCGCCGGGCCGATTCCCAGCCAGTTCGACGGCGATTATCTCGGCCTGCGCGAAACCATGACGTTCCGGTCGGTCCCCGACCTGCTCGCCGTCGCCGCGCCGCCCGCCAAAAATGTACCTGACCTGCGATAACGCAACATCGATCGGGCCCGTGGAAATTGTGCCGGGCGACGGCGGCCGCCCAGTCTAGTACAACGGAGTGAGGCCATGGGTACGAGATCGCCAAAGTGAGATAGCCCACGAGCTAACGCACGCTATTGACATCTTCTGTGCCTGTGAAACGATCGAAAGGTTGCATGCAGAAAATTCGTAAGGTACGGAAACCTTTTCTTGTGCACGCTTAACAGCCGAAGAAAATGCCCGTGCGCCTTGCTGCGCACTCAGTGAGGAGTAACAACGTATGGATTGGCGCCACAAGGCGGTCTGTCGCGACGAGGACCCGGAGCTGTTCTTCCCGGTGGGGAACAGCGGTCCGGCGCTCGCGCAGATCGCTGACGCGAAACTGGTCTGCAATCGGTGCTCGGTGACCACAGAGTGTCTCGCCTGGGCTCTGAACACCGGCCAGGACTCGGGCGTCTGGGGCGGAATGAGCGAAGACGAGCGGCGCGCGCTGAAGCGCCGCAACGCCCGGACGAAGGCCCGCAGCGGAGTCTGACCCAGTTTCTCCACTTACAGTGCGGCCCTGACGATCGTCGGGGCCGCACTGTTGCGTGGGCACTAGAGCAGTAACCGGGTCCGGCGGCCGATGGGCACCCGTAACACCACATCGGTGCCGCGCTCAGAGGCTTCACTCATGCCCAGCGTGCCGTCCAGCTCCGCCGACACCAGGGTCCGCACGATCTGCAGGCCCAGGCTGTCGGACTTCTCCAGGTTGAATCCCTCGGGCAGCCCCCGCCCGTCGTCGTGCACCACGACGTCGAGCCAGCGCGCGGAACGCTCGGCGCGAATTGTCACGGATCCCTCCGCGGCCGCGGGGTCAAACGCGTGCTCGATCGCGTTCTGCACGAGCTCGGTAATCACCATGATCAGCGCCGTCGCGCGATCGGAGTCCAGCACGCCTAGGTCGCCGACCCGGTTGATCCGGATCGGCCGGTCCACGGACGCGACGTCGTTCATGATCGGCAGGATCCGGTCGATGACTTCGTCGAGGTTCACCTGCTCGTCCACCGACATCGACAACGCGTCGTGCACCAACGCGATCGACGACACCCGGCGCACCGACTCGATCAGGGCTTCCCGGCCCTCGGCGTTGACGGTGCGGCGGGCCTGCAGGCGCAGCAGCGCCGCCACCGTCTGCAGGTTGTTCTTCACACGATGATGGATCTCCCGGATCGTGGCGTCCTTGGAAATCAGGGCCCGGTCGCGGCGCTTCACCTCGGTGACATCGCGGATCAGCACCGCGGCACCGGCGCTCGAGCCGTGCACCACCAGCGGCAGCGTGCGCAGCAGCACCGTCGCGCCGCCCGCGTCGACCTCCATCCGCATGCTCTTCCCGCCGGCCAGCAGGTCCTGCACGTGCTCGGCCATCTCCTGCGCCTCGAACGAATCGGAGATCAGCGGCCGCGTGATTTCGATGAGGTTGTGGCCCTCCAACTCGGTCGTCAGGCCCATCCGGTGGTAGGCCGACAGCGCGTTGGGGCTGGCGTAGGCGACCACACCGTTGACGTCGAGACGGATGAAGCCGTCGCCCGCCCTCGGGGTCGAGCGCGACATGGCCACGTCCCCCACGTCGGGAAAGGTGCCCTCGGCAAGCATGTGAACGAGGTCCTCGGCGCAGTCCCGGTAGGCCGTCTCCAACTGACCCGACGTGCGATCGGCGGCCACCGCGGTTTGATGCCGGGTCAGCACGGCAACCACCTGCTCGCCGTAGCGCACCGGGGACGCCGCAACGTGCGGACCGGGCAGCGGCCACGAATGCTCTTGCCCCACAACACTTTCCCTGCCGATCGCGCCCGAACTGAAGGTTTCGGCAACGAGCGGCAGCTGGTCGGCGGGTACGACGCTACCCACCGCGTCGGTCTGCAGAACCGTCGGCGCGGTATTCGGCCGGCATTGCGCCACGCACACCAGCACGCCGTCGTCGCGGACCCACATCAGGTAATCGGCGAACGACAGGTCCGCCAGCAGCTGCCACTCCCCGACCACCGCGTGCAGGTGATCCACCGCATTGCCGGGCAGCATCGTGTGCTCGGCAAGCAGATCACCGAGAGTGGACATCGGCCAAGCTTTTTCCGGGGCCTAGCTGATGACGGCGATGAGGTCGCCCGCCTGAATGACATCGCCGACCGAGACGCTTACCTTGCTCACGGTGCCGTCGATCTCGGCCAGGACCGGGATCTCCATCTTCATCGATTCCAGCAGCACCACCGTGTCGCCCTTGCCGATCTGGTCACCCTCTTTGACAACGACTTCGAGCACGCTGGCCACGATCTCGGCGCGAACATCCTCGGCCATCTTCACCCCACTCGTATCGGCCATTTGTTTCGGCCACTGCTTTTCGGCCACTGCGCATGCTGGCTGCTGGTCCTGTATATCGAACCACAAGACCGGCCCAGACCGCGGCGCGCGGGCCGTCGACGTGGCGCGCCGCGTCCCGTGAGAGACTGGGCGGCAACGTGCGGGCGCCCGGCGCCCGGCATCCCAGCAATCCCGGAGGTTCGAAACGATGGCCAAGCGTGGCCGCAAGAAGCGCGATCGTAAGTACAGCAAAGCCAACCACGGCAAACGGCCCAACTCGTAGCCGCCGGCGGTAGTTCGGGCGCTACTCCAGGCCCCGGATGATCGTCGTCCGGCGGATCTCCAGCCGGAGGCGCTCCTTTAGGGCCTCGGGGGCCCTCTCACCCTTGCACTTGGTGGCGATCAGTGCCTTGATCCGCTCCTCGAGGCCGTAATGCTTGAAACATCCGGGGCAGGCCTCCAGATGCTGGCGCAGCCGCTCTTTGGCCTCGGGCGTGCATTCACCGTCGAGCAGGGTCCATACCTCTGCGATCACTTCCGCGCACCCGATGCTGCCGTGGGAATCGTCGTCGGGGCACGAGTCAACGGGGCCGGAAAACTCGCTCATGACGACACCTCCTCGTGCGCCTGTGGGCCGCGGTTGAACCCTCGCTCCTTGGCCACGTCGGCCAACAATCCGCGCAGCTGACGTCTACCGCGGTGCAGCCGAGACATTACCGTCCCAATCGGCGTGTCCATGATCTCGGCGATCTCTTTGTAGGGGAAGCCCTCGACGTCGGCGTAGTAGACGGCCATCCGGAACTCTTCCGGCAACGCCTGCAACGCCTCTTTGATCTCGGTGTCCGGCAGCGTCTCGAGGGCTTCGACCTCGGCCGAGCGCAACCCCGTGGAGGAATGCTCGGCATTGGCCGCCAACTGCCAGTCGGTGATCGCCTCGGTCGGATACTCGGCGGGCTGGCGCTGCTTCTTGCGGTAGCTGTTGATGTAGGTGTTGGTCAGGATCCGGTACAGCCACGCCTTGAGGTTGGTGCCGGCCCGGAAGGAGCGAAATCCCGCGTAGGCCTTCACCATGGTCTCTTGCAGCAGATCCTCGGCGTCGGCGGGGTTGCGGGTCATGCGCAGGGCGCCGCCGTAGAGCTGGTCGATCAGCGGAATCGCGTCGCGCTCGAAACGCGCCGTCAGTTCCTCGTCGGTCTCTTCGGGGGTCGCGAGGCCGCCATCCTCTCGGCCATCTTGGGGGTCGGCCATATCGGTCAACACGGTCCCTTCTGCTGCGGTGTCGCCGGGCAGCGTCGAAAGCTCCACCGGACTCGCAGGAACGCGAGTCAACAGGCTCGTCGCCGTTGACACCAGACTGCTCCTCCCAATCTAAAGGCTGCTTCCGACACCGCCCGCCCGGGCCTGCCCCAGGCGCATCAGTAACCTGCTGGTTTAACAGCGTTGGCCGGCGTGCTATTTCCTGGCCTTTCCGTCCCCTGGATCCAGTGGTCCCCCACCAGGGCCGGTTGCGGCGGGACGTTAGTGTGACGCCATGTCCCACGCGAAGCCCCTCCAGGGCAAGACCATGTTCATCTCCGGCGCGAGCCGCGGCATCGGCCTCGCGATCGCCAAGCGCGCCGCGCAAGACGGCGCGAACGTCGCCCTGATCGCCAAGACCGCCGACCCGCACCCGAAGCTGCCGGGCACGGTCTACACCGCGGCCAAGGAGCTGGAAGAGGCGGGCGGACAGGCGCTGCCGATCGTCGGAGATGTCCGCGACCCCGAGTCCGTGGAGTCTGCCGTCGCCAAGACCGTCGAGCAATTCGGCGGCATCGACATCTGCGTGAACAACGCCTCGGCGATCAACCTCGGGTCCATCACCGAGGTGCCGATGAAGCGGTTCGACCTGATGAACGGGATCCAGGTGCGCGGCACGTACGCGGTGTCGCAGGCGTGCATTCCGCATTTGAAAGGCCGCGAAAACCCGCACATTCTGACGCTGTCGCCGCCGGTGCTGCTCGGCAAGGAATGGCTGAAGCCGACGGCGTACATGATGGCCAAGTTCGGCATGACGCTGTGCGCGCTCGGGATGGCCGAGGAACTGCGCGACGACGGCATCGCGTCGAACACATTGTGGCCGCGCACTTTGGTGGCCACCGCCGCGGTGCAGAACCTGCTCGGCGGCGAAGAGGCGATGGGGCGGGCCCGCAAGCCCGAGGTGTATTCGGACGCGGCCTACGTCATCCTCACCAAGCCGGCACGCGAATACACCGGCAACACGCTGCTGTGCGAGGACGTGCTGGTCGAGTCCGGCGTCACCGACTTGTCGGTGTACAACTGCGTGCCGGGCGCGCAACTCGGCGTCGACTTCTGGGTCGACGGCGTCAACCCGCCGGGATACAGCGGGCCCTAGCGTGGCGGGGGCTGCCACGCCGGCGCTCGCGGCTTAAGGATCGCGAGCGTAACGCCACGGTCAAAAGTGGCCCGATTTTTCGCAGCAGCGTTACGCTCGCGCGCCTCACCCTCTCCTGCACACGTGCTGAATAATGGCCCTTGCGTGGAGTGTAGTCAACTGACTACACTCCACGTTAACGCTGGTCCATGCAACACCACAGGAGGACTCGATGGAACCGAAGCGATCAATGAAGAAGACAGGCGCGACGATTGCCGCCGCCGGTGCGCTGGCCGTCGCGGGGCTGTTGACCGCCGGCGTGGGCGTCGCCAACGCCGACACGATTCAGACCGAGGGCAACTACCCGACTCGGGCGGCGTGTCAGGACGCCGGCCCGGGCGTGAAGGCGACGACGCCGGGCAACTGGAACAACTTCTGGTGCGTCCCGGATCGGGTGACTCCCGGCAGCTGGCGCCTGGTGCTCAGCAACTGACTCAACGATACGAGTAGAAGCCCTCGCCGGTCTTGATGCCGAGCTTGCCGGCATCGATGTATGCCTGCAGCAACTCGCGCACGTGCTTCGGGAGGTGCGGAAACTCTTGTGCGTAGTGGTTTTCGATGTCGAGCACGACATCCAGGCCGACCAGGTCCATCATCTGAAACGGCCCGGCCGGCACACCCCAGTTGACTCTGAACATGCCGTCGACGTCTTCGGGGCGGGCCACGCCCTCGGCGACGACGGCCAGCGACTCCCGCTTGATGGCCGCCCAGATGCGATTGAATATGAACCCGGTGCACTCCTTGCGCGCCTCGAAAGGATGCACGCCGAACTCGGGCAGCACGGTCAGCAGGGTGTCGAGCAGGCCGCGGTCGGTCTCGCCGTCGGACATCAGGTCGACGGCATTGACCTGAGGCGGCATGTAGAAGTGCATGTTGCACAAACGTGTTTTGTCGCGCACGTTTTCGGCCATCAGCCGTGACGGGTAGGACGAGGAATTCGTCGCGAAGATCGTGTCCGCCTGTGCCGCCTGGTCGATCTGGCCCCACAGCGGGATCTTGATTTCGAGCTTCTCCGGGGCGGACTCCACGGCAAGCCAGGCGTCGTCCAACGCCTCGTCGAGCGACGTCGCGGCGGTTGCGACGCCGGCCTCGCCAAAGCCTCGCTCGGACACCAGCTGCGGTAGCGACTCGGCGACATACTGCGTCGCTTCGGCGAGCTGTTCGGCCCGCCGGGCATAAATTCGCACGGTTCCACCGCGGCTGGCGAACATCAGCGCGATGCGGCGGCCCAGCGTGCCCGCCCCGATCACAGCGACCGGGCGGTCCTGGATGTCGTCGAAAGTGTAGGTGTATGAGCCAGTCACACACGCATACTAAGTCGCGCGCATAAATCGCCGTGGCGCTAAATCACTTGCGCCACTTTAGTTTCAGCAGTCCCTGGGTGGCGTTTTTTGTCGGTGGGCTTGGCTAGTTTCGCGGTATGAGTTCGGGCGGGGTTGTCGATCGTGACGCGATCACGGCTGCGTTCGATGCGGTAGACGCCGCGCTCGACGGTGTGGCGAGGCTGGGATTCGACGCGCTGACTACCCCGGAGTGCCTGGGACTGTTGGAGCGCAGTGAACGCTGGCGGCGACGGTTACCGGCCCCGGAGCACAAATTGATCAATCACGTTGCCCGCCAATCCACTCCAGAAGAGTTGGGCGGCAAGCTGTCGCACGCGATCGCCGAGCGAATGCTGATCAGCAAGGCCGAAGCAGCCCGGCGGATTAACGAGGCCGCCGATCTGGGTCCGCGCCGTGGCCTGACGGGTGAACCGCTGGAACCGGTGTTGGCCAACGCTGCCGCCGCGCAGCGCGGGGGCGAGCTGGGGGCCGGGCAGGTGGCGGTGATCCGCCGCTTTTCCACCAGCTGCCCGGCTGGATCGACCACGCCACCCGCGAGCAAGTCGAAGCCAAGCTGGCCGAACAGGGCACC
>NZ_MBEM01000026.1:0-6944 GCF_001954045.1 Mycobacterium sp. SP-6446
GTGGGCACCATCATGGCGCTGTACTCGCCGACGCTGTGGCATCACCTGACCGACGGCCTGACCGAGCTGGTCAACCACCACGGGGACACCCTGCTCGCGCTCGCCGACATGTACATGCGCCGCGACCCGCACGGCCACTACACCAATGCCACCGACGCGCGCGTGGCGATCAATTGCGTTGACCAACCGCCAATTGCGGACCGCGCCAAGGTGATCGACGAAGACCGTCGTTCCCGGGAGATCGCTCCGTTCATGAGCTACGGGAAGTTCACCGGCGACGCGCCGCTGGGAACGTGCGCGTTCTGGCCGGTGCCCCCCACCACCAAGCCGCATACCGTCACGGCGCCCGGTCTCGCGCCGACCGTGGTGGTGTCGACCACGCACGATCCGGCGACGCCGTACAAGGCCGGCGTGGATCTGGCCAACGAGCTGCGCGGCTCGCTGCTGACCTACGACGGAACCCAGCACACGGTGGTCTTCCAGGGCGACAGCTGCATCGACGACTACGTGACGGCGTATCTGATCGGAGGCGCCACGCCGCCCAGCGGCGCGAAATGCTGACGCCTTTGACGCGGCGCCGAACGTGCACTGGTTGCGAGATTCCGGCGGATTTTTCGCACTGAGTACACGCTCGGCGAAGAGATCAAGGCGTGACCGTTTCGCGCTGCGACGGGTATTCGTCGGTGCAACGATGACAGCCATGTCGCGCCGCAGACCATTGAGCTCGGCGCTGCTGTCGTTGGGGCTGCTGGTCGCGGGGCAATCCGCCCTGCCGCTCGCCGGCGCGACGCCGGAACCCGGTGCGGGACAGACGCCGAGCCCCGCACCGCCGCCGGTCGCCGCGGCGCCGCAGAACTGGGGCGGCTGCGAGCAGTTCGATGTCGACGGCAGCGATCTGCCCACCGCCAGGTGCACGACCGTGTCGGTCCCGGTCGACTACGCCAATCCCGGTGGGGTGCAAGCGAAGCTGGCGGTGATCCGGGTGCCCGCGACGGGCCAGCGGATCGGATCGCTGTTGATCAATCCCGGCGGACCGGGCGCGTCCGCGGTGGACATGGTCGCGGCGATGGCATCCGACCTACAAGGCACCGACATCACCCGCGATTTCGATCTGGTGGGGTTTGACCCTCGAGGGGTGGGTCACTCAACCCCGGCGCTGCGCTGCCGCACCGATGCCGAGTTCGACGCGTTCCGGACCGAACCTATGGTCGACTACAGCCCGGCCGGTGTGGCGCACATCGAGCAGCTCAACCGGCAGTTGGCGCAGCAGTGTGTGACCCGGATGGGCAACGGTTTCCTGGCCAACATCGGCACCGCGTCCGTGGCTCGCGACATGGACATGGTTCGGCAGGCGCTGGGTGAGAATCAGATCAACTACCTCGGCTACAGCTACGGCACCGAACTCGGCACCGCATACCTCGAGAAATTCGGTGACCACGTGCGCACGATGGTGCTCGACGGCGCCATCGATCCGACCGTCGGGCCGGTCCAGGAGAACGTCAACCAAATGGCGGGATTCCAAACCGCTTTCAACGACTACGCCGCGGACTGTGCCCGCTCGAAAGCCTGCCCCCTGGGCACCGACCCGGCGCAATTCGTGAACCGGTACCACGCGCTGGTCGATCCGCTGGTCGCCAAGCCCGGCCACACGTCGGATCCGCGCGGCCTGAGCTACGCCGACGCGACCACCGGCACCATCAACGCGCTGTACACCCCGCAGCACTGGAAGTACCTCACCAGTGGCCTGCTCGGGCTGCAGCGCGGCACCGACGCGGACGACCTCTTGGCCCTCGCCGACGATTACGAAGGCCGTGATAAAAACGGCCACTACAACAACGACCAGGACGTGTTCAACGCGGTCCGATGCGTCGACGCCCCCACGCCGACGGACACCGCGAGCTGGGTGACCGCGGACCGACAGATCCGTCAGGCCGCCCCCTTCCTGAGCTACGGACAGTTCACCGGCAACGCCCCGCGCGACCTGTGCGCGCTGTGGCCGGTGCCGGCGACGTCGACGCCGCACAGCGCGGCGCGGGTCGCGCCGGGCAAGGTCGTCGTGGTGTCGACCACCCACGACCCCGCCACGCCGTATCAGGCCGGGGTAAATCTCGCCAGCCAGCTGGGCGCCCCGCTGATCACCTACGACGGAACTCAGCACACCGCGGTCTTCAACGGCGACCAGTGTGTCGATACCGCGGTGACGCGCTATTTCGTCGCGGGGACGGCCCCGCCCCCATCGTTGCGGTGCAAGTCCTGAGGCTGGCTCCCAGCCGACCCACAGCACCCGTCTGAGCAGTCCGCAATGGTTCTGAGCGGGCATCGGTAACACGGATTTAACAGCTGTTGCCTACTGTTCGGGGTATGGATCGACAGAAGGAATTCGTCCTCCGCACGCTGGAGGAACGGGATATCCGCTTTGTGCGGCTCTGGTTCACCGACGTGCTCGGTTACCTGAAGTCGGTCGCCATCGCCCCGGCGGAACTCGAGGGCGCCTTCGAGGAGGGCATCGGCTTCGACGGATCCTCGATCGAGGGCTTCTCCCGCGTTTCGGAATCCGACACCGTCGCCAACCCCGATCCGTCGACCTTCCAGGTGTTGCCCTGGGCCACCCCCTCCGGCCATCACCACTCGGCGCGGATGTTCTGCGACATCACGATGCCCGACGGTTCGCCGTCCTGGGCCGACCCGCGGCACGTGCTGCGGCGCCAGCTGCAGAAGGCCAACGACCTGGGCTTCTCCTGCTACGTGCACCCCGAGATCGAGTTCTTCCTGCTGGAGCCCGGTCCCAACGACGGGTCACGGCCCATCCCCGTGGACAACGCCGGCTACTTCGACCAGGCGGTGCACGACTCCGCGTCCAACTTCCGCAGGGAAGCCATCGACGCCCTCGAATTCATGGGCATCTCGGTGGAGTTCAGCCACCACGAAGGCGCGCCCGGCCAGCAGGAGATCGACCTGCGCTTCGCCGACGCGCTCTCGATGGCCGACAACGTCATGACGTTCCGCTACGTCATCAAGGAAGTCGCGATCGAAAACGGTGCGCGGGCCTCGTTCATGCCCAAACCCTTCGCGGAGCACCCCGGCTCGGCCATGCACACCCACATGAGCCTGTTCGAGGGCGACGTCAACGCCTTCCACAGCGCCGACGATCCCCTGCAGCTGTCGGACGTGGGCAAGTCGTTCATCGCCGGAATCCTCGAGCACGCCTCCGAGATCAGCGCGGTCACCAACCAATGGGTCAACTCCTACAAGCGGCTGGTGGTCGGCGGCGAGGCACCGACCGCCGCGTCGTGGGGCGCGGCCAACCGGTCGGCCCTGGTGCGGGTGCCGATGTACACGCCGCACAAGACGTCGTCGCGACGGGTCGAGGTGCGCAGCCCCGACTCGGCGTGCAACCCGTACCTGACGTTCGCCGTGCTGCTGGCCGCCGGCCTGCGCGGGGTGGAGAAGGGCTACGTGCTGGGGCCGCAGGCGGAGGACAACGTGTGGGACCTCACGCCCGAGGAACGCCGTGCGATGGGCTACCGCGAGCTGCCCACCAGCCTCGACAGCGCCCTTAAAAGCATGGAGGCCTCTGAGCTCGTCGCGGAAGCGTTGGGGGAGCACGTGTTTGACTTCTTCCTGCGCAACAAGCGCACGGAGTGGGCGAACTACCGCAGCCACGTCACGCCGTACGAGTTGAGCACCTACCTGTCGCTGTAGCTCACGGGATCGCCCGGTCGGTCCGAGCGATCGGCGCCTTGCGCTACCGTCTTGATCGTGACCAAACCCGCGACGCAGCGCCCGCGGCTGCCCAGCGTCGGACGGCTCGGGTTGGTCGATCCCGCGGCGGGTGAGCGGCTCGAACGGCTCGGCTGGTACGACCACGACGACCAGGCGCACATCGACCGGCTGTGGGCGTTGTCGCGCGCGCCGGACCCCGACGCCGTGCTGCGCGCCCTCGTCCGAATGTCGGAGCACCCCGACGCCGGCTGGGACGAGCTCAACGCGGCGCTGCTCACCGAGCGCCCGCTGCGCGGGCGCCTGTTCGCCGTCCTCGGTTCGTCGCTGGCCCTGGGCGATCACCTCGCCATCCATCCGCAGTCCTGGAAGCTGCTGCGCGGCAACGCCAAACTGCCCACCCGCGACGAGCTGCAGCGCGCGTTCACCGAATGCGCCGACGAGGCCTTGACGGGACCCGGTTCTGAGCCGGGTTCCGCGGTTTCGCGATTGCGCACCCTCTACCGCGATCAGCTGCTGCTGCTGGCGGCGCTCGACGTGGCCGCGACCGTCGAGGACGAGCCGGTGCTGCCGTTCCCCGTCGTCGGCGCGCAGCTGTCCGACCTCGCCGACGCGGCGCTGGCGGCCGCGCTGCGGGTGGCCGAGGCAACCGTGTGCGGGGACCGCACTCCACCGCGGCTGAGCGTCATCGCGATGGGCAAATGCGGTGCCCGCGAACTGAACTACGTCAGCGACGTCGACGTCATCTTCGTCGCCGAGCAGGCGGATACGCTCAGCACCCGGGTGGCCAGCGAGATGATGCGGGTGGCCTCCGATGCGTTCTTCACCGTCGACGCGGGGCTGCGGCCCGAGGGTCGCAGCGGCGAACTGGTCCGCACCGTCGAGTCGCACCTCGCGTACTACCAGCGCTGGGCGAAGACCTGGGAGTTCCAGGCGCTGCTGAAAGCCCGGGCCGCGGTGGGCGACGCCGAACTAGCCGAGCGCTACCTGACCGCGCTGATGCCGATGGTCTGGGTTGCCTGCGAGCGCGAGGATTTCGTGGTCGAAGTGCAGGCCATGCGGCGGCGGGTCGAGGAGCTGGTGCCCTCCGATGTCCGCGCCCGCGAGCTGAAGCTCGGCAGCGGCGGATTGCGCGACGTGGAGTTCGCCGTGCAGCTGCTGCAGCTGGTGCACGGCCGCAACGACCAATCGCTACGCGTGGCGTCCACGGTGGACGCCTTGGCCGCGCTGGGCGAGGGCGGCTACGTCGGGCGCGAGGACGCGGCGAACCTGACCGCCTCCTATGAATTTCTGCGCCTGCTCGAGCACCGGCTGCAGCTGCAACGGCTCAAGCGCACCCACCTGCTGCCCGAGTTCGACGACGAGGAGGCGGTGCGCTGGCTGGCCCGCGCGGCGCACATCCGCCCGGACGGCCGCCACGACGCCGCGGGGGTGCTGCGCGAGGAGCTCAAGCACCAGAACGTGCGGGTGTCGGAGCTACACACCAAGCTCTTCTATCAACCGCTGCTCGAGTCGGTCGGTCCGGCCGGCCTGGAGATCTCGCACGGCATGACGCCGGAGGCCGCGGAGCGGCAGCTGGCCGCGCTGGGCTACGAGGGACCGCAGACCGCACTGAAGCACATGTCGGCGTTGGTCAACCAGAGTGGGCGGCGCGGGCGGGTGCAGTCGGTGCTGTTGCCCCGGCTGCTGAACTGGATGTCGTACGCGCCCGACCCCGACGGCGGGCTGCTGGCCTACCGGCGCCTGTCCGACGCGCTGGCCGCCGAGACTTGGTACCTGTCCACGCTGCGGGACAAGCCCGCGGTCGCCAGGCGGCTCATGCATGTGCTGGGAACGTCCGCGTACGTGCCCGACCTGCTGATGCGTGCGCCGCGGGTGATCCAGGAATACAGCGACGGTCCGACCGGCCCGAAGCTGCTTGAGACCGACGCGGACACGGTGGCCCGCGCGCTGGTCGCCTCGGCGGCGCGGCACCCCGACCCGGTGCGGGCGATCGCCGCCGCGCGTTCGCTGCGCCGCAGGGAGTTGGCCCGCATCGGTTCCGCCGACCTGCTCGGCCTGCTCGATGTCACCGACGTGTGCAAGGGACTCACGTCGGTGTGGGTTGCCGTGCTGCAGGCCGCGTTGGACGCGATGATCAAGGCGAACCTGCCCGACGACGGCAAGGCCCCGGCGGCCATCGCCGTCATCGGGATGGGCCGGCTGGGCGGTGCCGAGCTGGGTTACGGGTCGGACGCCGACGTGATGTTCGTCTGCGAGCCGGCTCGCGGTTTCGAGGATTCCGAGGCCGTGAAATGGTCGACGTCGGTCGCCGAGCAGATCCGGGCGTTGTTGGGGACCCCGAGCGTGGACCCGCCGCTGGAAGTCGATGCCAACCTGCGGCCCGAGGGCCGCAACGGCCCGCTGGTCCGCACGTTGGGGTCGTATGCCGCCTACTACGAGCAGTGGGCGCAGGCGTGGGAGATCCAGGCGCTGCTGCGCGCGCACGCCGTCGCCGGCGACGCGGACCTTGGCCAGCGCTTCCTGCTGATGGCCGACCGAACGCGGTATCCGTCCGACGGGGTGTCGGCCGAGGCGGTGCGCGAGATCCGCCGCATCAAGGCCCGGGTGGATTCCGAGCGGCTGCCGCGCGGCGCCGATCCCAACACGCACACCAAGCTGGGCCGCGGGGGACTGGCCGACATCGAATGGACCGTGCAGCTACTGCAACTGCAGCACGCGCACCAGGTTCCCGCCCTGCACAACACCTCGACGCTGGAATCCCTGGACGCCGCCGCGGCGGCTGATCTGATGCCCGAGGAGGACGTGGAGCTGCTGCGCCACGCATGGTTGACCGCGACCCGGGCCCGCAACGCGCTGGTGCTGGTACGCGGCAAGCCCACCGACCAGCTGCCGGGGCCCGGACGCCAGCTCAACGCGGTCGCGGTCGCCGCGGGCTGGGGCACCGACGACGGCAGTGAGTTCCTGGACAACTACCTGAGGGTGACGAGGCGCGCAAAAGCCGTGGTACGCAAGGTGTTCGGGAGTTGAGCGACGCCGGCGCGTTCGGGGGCAACTTCGATGCCATGTTCGAGGTGCTCAGCGCGGCGGAGGCCAACCGGGTGACGGCCCTGTATGCGCCGTTGGCCGACGCCGTGCGCGAACTCGTCGACGCCACCATCCGGACCGAGGCCGATGACGACGTCGTCGCCAGCGCGCGGACCGCGATCGAGGCCGTTACCCGG
>NZ_MBEM01000027.1:0-6261 GCF_001954045.1 Mycobacterium sp. SP-6446
GCCTGCCTGCGCAAAACCGACTGGCTGTTTCCCCAGTATCGCGAGTTGGGCGCGTTCTTGGCGCGCGGCATCCCGCCGGGACACGTCGGGGCCGCATGGCGCGGAACCTGGCACGGCGGGCTGGAATTCACCAAGAAATGCTGTGCCCCGATGTCGATTCCGATCGGCACCCAGACGCTGCACGCCGTCGGGGCGGCGATGGCCGCACAACGCCTCGGCGAAGACTCGGTGACAGTGGCTTTCCTCGGCGACGGCGCCACCAGCGAGGGCGACGTGCACGAGGCGCTGAACTTCGCGGCCGTGTTCACCACGCCTTGTGTGTTCTATGTGCAGAACAACCAGTGGGCGATCTCGGTGCCGGTCTCCAGACAGACCGCCGCACCTTCGATCGCGCACAAGGCGATTGGCTATGGGATGCCCGGTATCCGGGTGGACGGCAACGACGTGCTGGCGTGCTATGCGGTAATGACCGAAGCCGCGGCCCGCGCCCGGGCCGCCGCCGGCCCGACGTTGATCGAGGCGGTCACCTATCGGCTGGGCCCGCACACCACCTCCGATGATCCGAGCCGGTATCGGACTCAGGAAGAAGTCGACCGCTGGGAGGCGTTGGACCCAATTCCGCGCTACCGCACGTACTTGCAGGGCCAGGGGCTGTGGTCGGAACGCCTGGAAGACCGGGTCGCTGCCCGGTCGAAGCGAATGCGGGCCGAACTGCGCGACGCGGTGTTCGACGCGCCCGACATCGACATCGACGAAGTCTTCACCACCGTCTACGCCGAGATGACGCCGGGATTGCAGGCGCAGCGCCAACAGCTGCGCGCCGAATTGGGGAGGCTCGCATGACGCAGCTCGCCGATCGTCCGGTCGGACCTGACGAAGCGCTGACGGCGACCGCCGACGAGGTCGCGCTGGCCCCACTACAGCTGACCATGGTGCAGGCACTCAACCGCGCGCTGCACGACGCGATGGCCGCGGACGAGCGGGTCCTGGTGTTCGGCGAGGACGTGTCGGTCGAGGGCGGGGTGTTCCGGGTCACCGAGGGACTGGCCCGGACGTTCGGTGAGGACCGATGTTTCGACACTCCGCTGGCGGAGTCCGCGCTGATTGGGATCGCCATCGGACTGGCCCTGCGCGGCTTCGTGCCGGTGCCCGAGATCCAGTTCGACGGCTTCTCCTATCCGGCGTTCGATCAGGTGGTCAGCCACCTGGCGAAGTACCGCACCCGCACCCGCGGCGAGGTGAACATGCCCGTCACCGTCCGCATACCGTCGTTCGGCGGTATCGGTGCGGCCGAGCATCATTCGGATTCCACCGAGTCGTACTGGGCGCACACCGCCGGCTTGAAGGTGGTGGTCCCGTCGAACCCCTCCGACGCGTATTGGCTGCTGCGGCACTCGATTGCCTGCCCGGATCCGGTGATCTACCTAGAGCCGAAGCGGCGCTATCAGGGTCGCGGTGCGGTCGACGTCGACCGGCCCGAACCGCCCATCGGCCGGGCGATGGTGCGCCGCCCTGGCACCGACGTCACCGTCATCACCTACGGCAGCCTGGTGAACACCGCCGTCGCCACGGCGGAAGATGCGCAGCGCCAACGCGGTTGGAGCCTGGAGGTCATCGACCTGCGCTCGCTGGTGCCTCTGGACTTCGACACCGTCGCCGCATCGATCCATCGGACGGGGCGCTGCGTGGTGATGCACGAGGGGCCACGCAGCCTGGGCTATGGCGCCGGTTTGGCCGCACGAATCCAGGAAGAGATGTTCTACGAGCTGGAAGCGCCGGTGTTGCGCGCCTGTGGATTCGACACGCCCTATCCGCCGGCGCGGCTGGAGAGGTTGTGGCTGCCGGGCCCCGACCGGCTGCTGGACTGCGTCGAGCGCGCGTTGGAGCAGCCATGAGCGCCGACGAGCGGATCAAATCGTTCCGGGTGCCCGATCTTGGCGAGGGACTCCAAGAGGTCACGGTGTCATGCTGGAACGTCGCGGTCGGCGACGAAGTCGAACTCAATCAGGTTCTGTGTTCGGTCGAAACCGCCAAGGCCGAGGTGGAGATCCCGAGCCCGTACGCAGGCCGGATCGTCGAAACGTTCGGCGCCGAAGGCGATGTGCTCAACGTGGGCGCGGTGCTGGTCCGGATCGACACGGCGCCGGCGAGCGGCGAGGCGCCGGCGGCCAACGGCCAGCCCGCGGTTCCCACGCTGGTCGGCTACGGCGCGGACGCGGACATCGACGTCAGCCGCCGCCGCGGCCGGCCGCGCGCCGCTCCTCCGGTGCGCAAATTGGCCAAAGAGCTCTCCGTCGACCTTGCCTCGATACAGCACCGCGGGGTGATCACCCGCGGGGACGTGCTTTCGGCCGCCAAAGGGACTGAAGCCGAATCCGATATTCGGCCAGTGCACGGCGTGCAGGCGCGGATGGCGGAGAGAATGGCGTTGTCCCACAAAGAAATTCCGGCCGCGAAGGTAGCCGTGGGCGTCGATTGCAGCGAATTGCTGCGGCTGCGCGACCGGTTCCGCGCGGCCCACCAGGAGATCACGCCGTTCGTGCTGACCCTGCGGATGCTGGTTGTCGCGTTGACCCACAACCAGATTCTCAACTCGACGTGGGTCGATTCACCCGACGGACCGCAGGTGCACGTCCATCGTCACGTACACCTGGGCTTCGGGGTGGCGACCAAGCGCGGGCTGCTCGTGCCGGTGATCACCGACGCCCAAATCAAGACGACCCGCGAATTGGCAAGCCGGACAGCCGAATTGATCGAGGGCGCGCGCTCCGGCGCGCTGGCGCCCGCCGAGCTGCGCGGCTCGACGTTCACCGTCTCGAATTTCGGGGCCCTGGGCGTCGACGACGGCGTGCCGGTGATCAACCATCCCGAGGCCGCCATTCTGGGCATGGGAGCGATCAAGCCGCGCCCGGTGGTCGTCGCGGACGAGGTGGTGGTGCGTCCGACGATGACGCTGGCATGCGTGTTCGACCACCGCGTCGCCGACGGCGCCCAGGCGGCCCAATTCGTCTGCGAGCTCAGGGATCTGATCGAGTCGCCGCAGACCGCGCTGCTGGACCTTTAGCTGCCAGGAACGAGCAACTCCATGGGAAACGAACTCGCGCTAGACGTCAACCTCATTTACTGGCTCATGTTGGGCCTGTTCTTCGTGTGCCTCCCCGTGGGCCGTGGAGAAATCCGGCGCGCCCGGGCCAGAGCGTTAGAGGCCGAAGTCGCCGCGGCGGTGGTGTCGGCGGCGGAGGCGGTGATCGCCGCGGCTGAGGTGCGGTTACTCCGCGAGCATCCCGAACTATTTACGTAAACCCTGCCGCCGATCAGGGAATTAGGAGAGCATGGACGGATGAAGGCACTGATGGGCGCGTCGGCGGTGGTGGTGATGGCGCTAGCTTCCCTCTCCGCTCCACCGGCACAAGCCCACGCCGACGATCCTTGTGTCAGCATCACCGATCCTGCCGCTCACCAGGCTTGCATCGACGCACTCCCGCCCGATGACCCCGCGCGCGGATACCAGGGCAACTGCCACGCGAGCCCCGATTACGGAGCGGAGGGCCAAATTTGTCGGGACTCCTGGGTCCGAAAGGCCCCGAATGGAGCGACCGGCGCCCTGCTATTGCTCGGCGTTAGGGGTGGGGCGGCACCGGGCACCAGAACAGGCCGCAATTGAAGTTCGGCTGGTGGAATGGCGGTGGCGGCGGGTGCGCCGGCGGGTTGTCCGTGTCCCAACACTGATTCCAGTATTTGTTCTCGCCCCATGCCGGGTTCCAGGGCTGGTTCGGGCACCAGTAGACCTGCGGCGCAACGCCCGGCTGGGCCGCCGCGACCCCTGCGGCCAATCCGAATCCAGCGGTGGACAGCAGCGCTCCGGCGATGAGCCGCTTGACGGTGGGGGTGATCATGTTGTCGCTCCTTCGAGTGGGCCACGTCGTTCGGCGTCGTCGCGGAAAGTCCACACGTGCCGGCTAGCTACCGATCCCAAGAACAGGCGTTACCAACCACAGCGGGGCCGAACGCTATTTGCGGCGGGCCGCGGCCAACCGTGCGGCGAACTCAGGCGACTGGATGGAGTAGACCTGCGGGCCCAATTCGGTGCGCATCGCGAATTCGTGGTGCTCGTTGTCCAGCGCTCCGGGACTGGCAGTGGCGCGCATCGTGGCCTTGGTTGCCAGGACCACGTCACGCGGCGCGCCGGCGGGCCCGGACGCGAGCTCCAGCGCTGCGGCCACGGGGTCGTCGGCCACGCTGAGAGCCAGCCCGTGGCGCACGGCGGATTCGGCGTCGAAGCGCATGCCGAACAGCAGCGCCGCGCGCGCCACCTGCGGGCCAACCGCCCGCTGCAGCATCCATGTCGCGCCGCCGCCGGGGTGCAGTCCGAGCTTCTGGAAACGCGCGTCGAACAACGCCGCTGGCCCGGCGATGCGCACGTCGGCGGCCAGCGCCAAGTTGAGCCCGGCGCCGACGGCGGGGCCGTTGACCGCGGCGATCGTGGGCAGCGTGCAGTTGCCGACGGCCATGAAGCCGTCGTAGATCCGCGTCAGCCCCGAATCCGCCGCTCCGCCGCCCGCGGCGCCCAGCGCGCTGAGGTCGGCACCCGCGCAGAATGCCTTGCCCGCCCCGGTGACCACTACGGCGTGCACGTCGGCGTCGGCTTCGGCCCGCTCCACGGCGGCGCGCAGCAGCGCCGACATCTCGGCGGTGAACGCGTTGCGGCGGTCGGGGTCGTTGACGGTGATGACTGCGACGTGCTCGTCGACGCGGTAAAGGACTAGGTCGGACTGGGTCATCGCCAAAGACTACGTCGCGGACCCGGCGGTCCCGCGCCTAGATTTCCTCCACCTCATCCGCGTAGCGCCCGGGGCTGACCAGCGACGCCAACGCGCCAATCAACGTCATCAGTGCCGCAGCGACGAACACCACCACCAGTCCGGCGTGGAACGGCCCCGAGATCAGCTCCGGGAAGAACGACTTGCCGGTGAGCACACCGGCGTTGACCCCAGGCTGCTGCAGCGCATGCGACCGGCGGAGCAACTCCGCGATGGGGTTGTAGCCAAGAAACGCCGCGAACAGGCTGCCCACCGGGGGCAGGCCGGCGACATCCCGCGCCACCGCCGCTGACACACCCTGCGCTTGCAGCCCGCCGTCCAGTGCCTGCGGCAGCGTGTTCGCCAGCCCGACGACCATCAGCGAGAAGAAGACGCCGATCGACAGCGCCGAACCGGCGTTGAAGAACGTCGCCCGGACACCGGATGCGGCTCCGCGTTGATCGGCCGGGACGCTCGACATGATCGTGGCGGTGTTGGGTGCGGTGAAGACGCCCCCGCCCAGCGCATTGAGGAAAATCAGCAGCGCGAAAACCGGGTAGTCGAAATCCACCGGAATCATCACCAGGCCGATGAACGTGGCCGACATCAGCAGCATCCCCGCGACCGCGAACGGTCGCGCGCCGAACCGGTCCGCCAGCCACCCCGCCACCGGCGCCGCGATCAGGAACCCGATCGTCGCCGGCAGCATGTAGATGCCCGCCCACAGGGGCGTCGACTCGAAGCTATATCCACGAAGCGGCAACCAGATGCCCTGCAACCAGATGATGAGCATGAACTGCAAGCCGCCGCGGCCGCTCGACGCCATCAGGTTGGCCAGGTTGCCCATCCCGAATCCCGCCGACCGAAACAGTCGGATGTCGACCATCGGCTGCGCCGCTCGCAACTCGATGATGCAGAACGCGACCAGTAACAACAGCCCGACGGCGATCGAGCCCAACACCAACGGGTTCGTCCAGCCCGTCGCTCGGCCACCGTAGGGCTGTATGCCGTAGGTGATACCAACCAGCACGACGGTCAACCCGACGGCGAACGTCACGGTGCCGGGCCAGTCCAGCGGGCCGGGCGTGCGCATCCCGATCTCGTGCAGCGAGCGCACGCCCCAGACGGTCCCCAGCACGCCGATCGGCACACCGACCCAGAAGATCGCCCGCCAGTCCCACTCCGCCAGCACGCCCCCGATCAGCAGGCCGAGGAACGAGCCGGCCACCGCGGCCACCATGTTGAACCCCAGTGCCATGCCCCGCTGGTTGCTCGGGAAGGCGTCGGTGAGAATCGCCGCCGACAGCGCCATCAAGATTGCGCCGCCGATGCCCTGGATCACGCGCCAGCTGATCAGCCACATCGCGCCCGCGCCCTGGTGGAAAGGGTCGAACGACAGCGCGATCGCCGCGAAGGTGAATACCGCGAAGCCCACGTTGTAGATGCGGACCCGGCCGAACAT
>NZ_MBEM01000028.1:0-621 GCF_001954045.1 Mycobacterium sp. SP-6446
GAGCCAAATAGACCTCACCCATCCCGCCGCTGCCCAACAGCCGCACCACGGTGAACCCGGCGAAATCCGCCCCTTCCTCTAGCGGCATGCGCCGCATACTACAAGCGCAGCCGCTGACCAGTGACATTCCCGACAAAACAGCGTCGACTCGGGACGGGACGTAGCGGTGCATTCTCCAACAACCGGTGATGGGCGTCGTTACCATTTGCGCATGCCGTTGATGAGCGGTGCCTCGTTCGCTGGCTACACCATCGTGTCGCTGTTAGGGACCGGCGCGATGGGTGAGGTCTATTTGGCTCGACATCCGCGGTTGCCCCGGCTGGAAGCGCTGAAGGTTTTGCGCGCCGATGTCTCCGCCGACTCAAGTTTTCGAGAGCGGTTCATTCGAGAGGCCGACTTAGCGTCGTCGCTGTGGCATCCGCACCTTGTTTCCGTCCATGACCGCGGCGACTGTGACGGCCAGCTGTGGATGTCGATGGACTATGTGGACGGCGCCGACTGCGCGCGCTTGCTGGCCGAGCGCTATGTCGCGGGCATGCCCGCCCAATGGGTGGCTGAAATTGTCGCTGCGATCGCCGATGCCCTTGACGACGCGCATCATCATGGACTGCTGCACCGCGA
>NZ_MBEM01000029.1:0-55440 GCF_001954045.1 Mycobacterium sp. SP-6446
CGACCTTGTCGATGATCAGGCAGGCGCGATCACTTTCCCTGTATGCCGTCCACTCTGGCTCGCCGGCAGGGCCCGCGGGCTTGCCGTCCGCGGCGAAGTTGATCCACCGGGTACGTACCCGTTTCGAGACCGCCCTGGCGGTCTTGGCGCCGCCGAGTTTCAAGGTGGGATCCTTCGGCGCCCCGAGATTGCCCCATACGTAAGGCAATTCGGTGGCATGGGCGGCGCTGACCAACAGCAGCTTTAGCAACGGCGTCGCGTAGTCGAACCGGTACAGATACACCGGCGCCGCCTTGCTGTGCCCCTCGGCGAGCCACACCGTCGGCATTCGGAAGCCGACGTCGGTGGCGATACTCAAGGACCTTGCCTTACCCCGCCGGAATTGCGAATACGCCGACCCGATCTGCTCTGAAGTGGGCAACTGCAGGTCGGGCTGCTCGGCGGCGATCTGGGTGAACATCGACGTGATCGCGCGCGGCGTGATCGGCATCAGCGACGAGCGCAGCAACCGAAACAGCGCCGCCTCATGCTTGTTGGTACCGATGATCAACGGGACCGGGTGCGAGCGGCCCTCCTGCGCCGCCTTCACTGGGTAGTCGTGCAGCAGATCCCCGTCGACGATCGGGACGAATGCGAGCGTGCCCGGGTTGCGCGCGGGCACTTCGTCGAACACCCGCTGCGACGCGGCCAGCAGGGCGGAGGTCGGCACGCCGGGCAACCGGTCGACGTCCGACGGCGCGATTCCCAGCTTGTCGAGCATGCTCACCGCGACCTGACGAGCCCGGTCGCGGTCGTAAACCGATGTGGCCGGCGAGCTTTGCGCGATGGCGGCGGTGAACAGGCCCTGGGCCGCCGGGGTGGCGAGCAGAGTGGTCACGATCCCGGCGCCCGCGGATTCGCCGAACAGCGTGACCCGCCGCGGATCGCCGCCGAATGCCGCGATGTTGTCGCGTACCCAACGCAGCGCGGCAAGGACGTCGTGCAGGCCGATGTTCGAGTCGAAGCGCCGCCGCGCGGTACTGAACGACGAAAGGTCGAGGAAGCCAAGCGCGCCGAGCCGATAGTTGACCGTCACCACGACGACCTCGCCGCCGCTGACCAACCTGCGACCGTCGTAGAGTGCCTGGCTGCCGGACCCCAGGACGTAGGCCCCGCCATGCAGCCACACCATCACCGGTTTTCCGTCGCCGGGTGCGGTGTCTTCCGACGCCCAGACGTTCAGGCTCAGGCAGTCTTCGTTTTGCGGTGCCCCCAGGTCCAGCGGCATGTTGGGGAACGACGGCTGCGGGCAGGCGGGCCCGTAGGAGGTGGCGTCGGCGACCTCGGCCCATCGCTGCGGGGGCTCCGGCACCCGGAAGCGCAGGTCACCGACGGGCGGCGCGGCGTAGCGGATGCCCTTCCACGCCCTGGCGCCTCCGGCGTCAGCGCCCCGAACCGGGCCATAGGTGGTTTCGACCACACGCTCGTCGATCACCATGCGGCCCCTAGCTGAGCCGGGCGGTGAGGAACTCGACCACCCGCTTGCGCGCCTCGTAGGCGGGCTGGCCGTCGACCTCACGGACCTCGTCGGTCAGCACCGAATGGGCCATCTTGCTGAAACCGCCCTCGTTGCCCGGGCGGGAGTCGATCTCGATGATCTCGAACGCATCGCCGAGGCGTTCCTTGATCGCCGCGAACCGTTCCCGTGGCACGATCCTGTCCTCGCTGAACCGCAGACCCATCGCGCACAGGCCATCGTTGGCGCAGCGATCGGCGATGGTGGCCATCTCCGGTTCGCTCAACCCGGTGTCGCGGCGCTGCGCCCGGCCCAACGGCAGCGGGACGGACGGCTGGGAAAGCACCGGGGCCAGCACGCTGTCGTCAACCGCGGCGGCCAGCGCGAAGCCGCCGGTGAAGCACTGGCCGATCACGCCGACGCCCTTGCCCGGCGTCGACGCGTTGAGGTCACGGGCCAGCGCGCGCAGGAACAGTGACACCGGTCGGGGCTTGTTGGTCGCGAAGGCCGCGAATTCCTTTGCGACACAGGCGCGTGCGATGGTCGCGGCCGTGTAGCCGGCCGTCGCGGCCCTGCCCGGCTCACCGAAGAGCGACGGCATAGCGACGGTGAACCCGTTGTCCACCAAGTGGTTACCCAGCGCCAGCACGCCGGGGTGGATGCCGGGTATCTCGGGAATCAGCACCACCCCCGGTCCGGCGCCCTTGCGGTAGACGTCATGGGTGTAGCCGCCACCGGTGAACGGTGACGCGGACCAGCCGGACAGGTCGGCTTCGGGTGCGGTCACGCGGGTCCCTCCTATCGGGTTGGCAGGGGCGGCTGGGATTGGGTCGCCGCGGCCAGCGTACGAAACTGGTCGGTGCTTCCGGCACCCGTGATGGCGACCTGCGTGGCGCCGCCCGGACCGGTAAGCCGGGTGGTCCACACCGGCTCGGCGTCCGCGCCGCCTTGTCCGGCGCCCTGATAGACGACCCAGTGGGTGCCGGCGACGTCGACCGCCCCGGTGGGGTACGCGGTCGAGTGGATCGAGCCGACCAGCTTGTCTTCGTCGGCGTTGCTCTGGGTCAGGGACAAGTACATTCCGGTCGGGCTCAGATATCCCACGGTCGATGTCGCCGCGTTCAGCCGCTGACCCGTCGACGGGTCGGTTCGCCCGCCCTGGATACCGCCGCGGCTACCGGAGTTGGGCTGCCAGCCGGCGGGCAACTGCGGCAGCCGAATCGGGAAGCCGAGCGCCTGCGCATCCGCCCGCAATGCCGTCGCCGCGTCGTA
Organism: Mycobacterium sp. SP-6446; assembly: GCF_001954045.1. Taxonomy (NCBI): domain Bacteria; kingdom Bacillati; phylum Actinomycetota; class Actinomycetes; order Mycobacteriales; family Mycobacteriaceae; genus Mycobacterium; species Mycobacterium sp. SP-6446. Next base: position 2,768 of record NZ_MBEM01000029.1, read on the forward strand.
GGACGGGACCGTTCCCTTGTTCGTCCCGCCCGGCTGGAAGGAACACATCCCCACCAAGCCCGCCAGCACGATGCACCCCAGCACCAGCGGTGCCAGCGACCAGAACATGTCGCGCCCGTCCTGCAGCAGCCGCGGTTTCGCCGGCCGGGGAACCGGCCCCGGTGCGGGGGCCTGCTCGCCGGCCACATCGGCGTTGGGCTGCGGCTCCTCGGTCATCCTGTGAGTATTCCAGTCCGTGATCACCGCCCAGAGCCCAGCTCCAGAGGACGGATCCGCTTCTGGGAGAATCACGGCCATGACACGTGAGGGCGACCGCTCGTCGCAGGCACGCCCGCGCGGCGAAGCACCGGATCGCAACCTGGCCATGGAATTGGTGCGGGTCACCGAAGCCGGCGCCATGGCCGCCGGGCGATGGGTCGGTCGCGGCGACAAGGAGGGTGGCGACGGCGCCGCGGTCGACGCCATCCGCGAACTGGTGAACACGGTGTCGATGCGTGGCGTGGTGGTCATCGGCGAGGGCGAGAAAGACCAGGCCCCAATGCTCTACAACGGCGAAGAGGTCGGCAACGGGGACGGCCCCGAGTGCGATTTCGCCGTGGACCCCGTCGACGGCACCACGCTGATGAGCAAGGGCATGCCCAACGCGATTTCGGTGCTCGCCGTCGCCGATCGCGGGGCGATGTTCGACCCGTCGGCCGTGTTCTACATGAACAAGATCGCCGTGGGGCCCGAGGCAGCGCACGTGCTGGACATCACCGCGCCGATCGCCGAGAACATCCGCGCGGTCGCCAAGGTCAAGGCGTTGTCGGTGCGCGACATGACCGTGTGCATCCTGGACCGCCCCCGGCACGCCCAGTTGATCAAGGACGTCCGTGACACCGGCGCCCGGATCCGGCTGATCACCGACGGCGACGTCGCCGGGGCGATCTCCGCATGCCGCCCGGAATCGGGCACCGACATGCTGGCCGGCATCGGCGGCACCCCGGAGGGCATCATCGCCGCCGCCGCGATCCGCTGCATGGGCGGCGCGATTCAGGCGCAGCTTGCGCCCAAGGACGAACCCGAACGTCGCAAAGCGCTCGACGCGGGCTACGACCTGGACCAGATATTGACCACCGAGGACCTGGTGTCCGGCGAGAACGTCTTCTTCTGCGCTACCGGGGTCACCGAGGGCGACCTGCTCAAGGCCGTCCGCTATTACCCCGGCGGCTGCACGACCCAGTCGATCGTGATGCGCTCGAAGTCGGGCACCGTGCGGCTGATCGAGGCCTACCACCGGCTTTCGAAGCTGAACGAATACTCCGCGATCGACTTCACCGGCGACAGCTCTGCCGCCTATCCCCTGCCCTGATCAATCCAAAGCGAGGAAAGCCAATCTATGGCCGACACCGAGTACCGCATCGAGCACGACACCATGGGCGAGGTCCGGGTACCCGCAAAAGCGTTGTGGCGCGCCCAAACTCAGCGTGCGGTGGAAAACTTCCCGATCTCGGACCGGGGTCTGGAACGCACTCAGATCCGCGCGTTGGGTCTGCTGAAGGGCGCCTGCGCGCAAGTCAACAAGGACCTGGGGTTGCTGGCGCCGGAAAAGGCTGACGCGATCATCGCGGCGGCGACCGAGATCGCCGATGGGCGCCACGACGACCAGTTCCCGATCGACGTGTTCCAAACCGGTTCGGGCACCAGTTCCAACATGAACACCAACGAGGTGATCGCGTCCATCGCCGCGGCCAACGGCGTCACGGTGCACCCCAACGACGACGTCAACATGTCGCAGTCGTCCAACGACACCTTCCCGACCGCCACCCACATCGCGGCGACCGAGGCCGCGGTGCGTCATCTGATCCCCGCGCTCGAGGTCCTGCACGACGCGCTGGCGACCAAGGCCCGCGAGTGGCGCACCGTGGTCAAGTCCGGTCGCACCCACCTGATGGACGCCGTACCCGTCACGCTCGGACAGGAATTCAGCGGATACGCCCGCCAGGTCGAGGCAGGGATCGAGCGGGTACGCGGCACGCTGCCTCGGCTGGGTGAACTGGCGATCGGCGGTACCGCGGTGGGAACCGGCCTCAACGCTCCCGACGGCTTCGGCGCCAAGGTGGTCGAGGCGCTGATCGACAAGACCGGCCTGAGCGAATTACGCACCGCGGCAAACTCTTTCGAGGCGCAGGCCGCCCGCGACGGGTTGGTGGAGGCGTCCGGTGCGCTGCGCACCATCGCGGTGTCACTGACCAAGATCGCCAATGACGTTCGCTGGATGGGTTCGGGCCCGCTGACCGGCCTGGCCGAAATCCAGCTACCGGACCTGCAGCCTGGCAGCTCGATCATGCCCGGCAAGGTCAATCCGGTTCTGCCCGAAGCGGTTACGCAGGTGGCAGCGCAGGTGATCGGCAACGACGCCGCGGTGGCGTGGGGTGGCGCCAACGGCGCCTTCGAGCTCAACGTGTACATCCCGATGATGGCCCGCAACATCTTGGAGTCCTTCAAGCTGCTGACAAATGTGTCAAAGCTGTTCGCGGAGCGCTGCATTACCGGCTTGTCGGCCAACGTCGAGCATTTGCGCGAGCTGGCCGAATCGTCGCCCTCGATCGTGACGCCGCTGAACTCGGCCATCGGCTACGAGGAGGCCGCCGCGGTGGCCAAGCAGGCGCTCAAGGAGCGCAAGACCATCCGCCAGACCGTCATCGACCGCGGCCTGATCGGCGACAAGCTGTCGATCGAAGAGCTGGACCGTCGGCTCGACGTGTTGGCGATGGCCCGCGTACAGGACGACACCTAGCCGGAGGACTAGAGGATGGTGGTTGGACGATGACGGCTCCGCCCGGTGGTCCCTACGGAACGAATCCGTATGGGCAGGACCCATATTGGGGCGGCCAGCCCCAAGGCGGCCAGCCGCAGGGCGGCCCGTACCCCTACCAGCAGGGCAGCCCCTACCCGTACCCACCGCCGGGCCAGTACGCCAGTCCCTATCCGCCCCAGCAGTACCCGCAGCCGGGCCAGCAGATTCCGCCCGGCTGGCCGGGTGGACCGTTCCCGCCGGGCCCACCGCCGAGGGGGCCGGGCTCGAAGGCGCCTTGGATCATCGTCGCCGTTCTCGCCGTGCTGGGCGTCATCGCGTTGGTGGCGACACTGATAGTCGTGTTCGGCGGCAACGGAAACGGCGGCAACAAGTCCCCCCAGGCCACGTCGCCTTCGGTGACGACGAGCGCCCCGACGTCGCAGCCCGGCGGGGGCGGCCAAACCGCGACCGACTGCGGCCCCAACGTGTCCGGCGGTGACAAGCCCGCAGGCGGCGCCCCGATCAGCGCGGGCAAGCTGTCGTTCCCGGCCACGGCAGCACCCGGGTGGATGCCGTTCTCGGACGACCAGACCCCGAACCTCATCGGCGCGGTGGGCCTCGCCCAAGAGGTCCCCGGCGCCAGCCAGTGGGTTATGCAGGCCGAGGTCGCCGTCACCAACTTCGTCAGCAGCATGGACGTCAGCGCGCAGGCGTCGAAGCTGATGCAGTGCGTGGCCAATGGCCCCGGCTACTCGAACGCGTCGCCCACCCTGGGCCCGATGAAGACGTCGTCGATCACCGTCGACGGGACCAAGGCGGCTCGGGTGGACGCCGACGTCACGATCGCCGACCCCTCCCGCAACGTGAAGGGCGACTCCGTCGTCGTCATCGCGGTCGACACCAAACCGGTGACGATCTTCTTGGGCGCCACGCCCATTGGCGATGCGGCGTCGGCGGCGACCCTCGGCCAGGTGATTTCGGCGCTCAAGGTTTCGAAGTAGTCGCGGCGACCGGCGCGCACACGTGCGTGGCTTCGGAGCGTCCGCGCAGCACCGTGGAATAGCATTCGGCCCAGTGCGCCCGCTCGTCCTCACCCGCCCGGTCGATGGCTGCCGCCGAGCATAGGATCCGCCGGTCGGCGGTCTTGGCGAGATCGGCCAGCCGCGCGGCCTCGTTCACGGCGTCCCCGATCACCGTGTATTCATACCGGTTTTCGGCACCGACATTGCCGGCGAAGACTCGGCCCGCCGAGACGCCGATGCCGAAATCAACGGGCAGCCGGCGCAGCTGCGTGCCAAGGGCACGCGCCGTCGCCAGCGCCGCCGAAGCGGGGTCATCGGTCCGCAATGGCGCCCCGAAAACCGCGAGCGCCGCGTCGCCGGCGAATTTGTTGATCAGCCCATGATGTTCGTCGACGGCGTCGACGACGATCCGGAAGAAGTCGTTGAGCACGGACGCAACATCTTGCGGCGGGCGGCTTTCCGCGAGCTGCGTGGAGCCCACCAGGTCGATGAAAAGGACCGCCGCCTCCACCACGTCTCCCGACAGCGATACGCCCTCCTCGATGGCGCGCTGGGCCACGTCGGCGCCGACGTGGCGCCCGAATAGGTCGCGCAACCGGTCCCGCTCGGCAAGGCCGGCCACCATCCGATTGAATCCCGTTTGCAGGCGCCCGATTTGGGAGCGCTCGTAGGCGCCCACATAGGTGTCGATGTTTCCGTGTTCGACCTCGGCCATCGCATCCACAACCTCGCACAGAGGATCGGAAATGGATCGCGACGTAAGGATCATCGTCGGCAGCCCGAGCAGCAACGCCGCCAGCGACACCACCAGAACGGGCACCTCCAGCGCCGCGGACTTCTGGATGAGCCAGCCGTACGAGCGAAGCACGACCAGAGTCGCGATCACGAGGATGGGTAGCGCGCTGCACATAAACCACATCAGAACCAGACGGGCGAACACACCGGGTACCAACAGACGAGGCTCGGCACCCCGGGTGGCGGCGCCCATGAGAGGCCGCAGGGTGCGCTGGGCGAACAGCATTCCGGTGCCCGCGGCGGCCGGCCCACCCAGCAGCACACCGAGCGCGATCGGCAACAGCAGTGCGGCCCCGCCGTCCCGATTGAGCACCATGAGAATTGCGCCGGCGGCGCCCCAGGCCACCAACAGGATCACCGTCTGGCGGCCGGCGAGTTTCATTGCGGCTTCCCGTTGGGCCTGCGTCGGTTCTTTCCCCGCGGCGTACCACTCCAGCGAGGGCGCCAGGCTCACCACACCGGCCACCGCGACACCGATGATCCCCGCCGTCACCAGCATCACGACCGTCGTGGTGTTCTTCTGCGCGAAGTCGACGTCCGCCGCGACGGACGTGTGGCCGCGCAGCGGGATCAGGATGGCCGACGCATCGACGACGGCGATGATGTAGGCCAGAGCGAGGTCGATCGCGTATTGAATCGATAACCTGCGGGCGCTTTTTCGCCGCCCTGTGCTCGCGGAGCCCGCCTTGGTCACCCTCTAACGGTAGCCGCGCGTCGGGCTAAGCACCGTTATTCGGCCCGCCGGAGTTCTGGCCCGGTATGTCGGTGATCGGGAAGTTGGGCATCGGCTTGGGCGAGGGCGTGTTGGGCAGCGTCGGGATCTCGCTGGCCGGGATGTCATGGAGTTGGTTGGCGGGCGGGCCGTTTTCCCGGCTGCCGTAGCTGCTGCCGGGCGCCCGCGGGCCCAGCAGTTCGCTGACCGTCACCAGCCGGTAGCCGTTGGCCTTGAGTACCGGGATGAATTGGTACACCAGGTCGACGGTGCTCGAGTAGGTGTCGTGGAACAACACCACCGAGCCCGGCTTGATGTACGTCATCAGCATGGATCGCGTCGCCGCGGTGTTCGAGTCGTTCGCCCAATCGAAAGGGATGACGTCCCAAAGAATTTCGGCCAGCCCGAACTTGGCCGCGGTCTGCCGGACCGCATCGCTGGACAGCCCGCCGGCCGGACGGTAGATGGTCGGCGTGCGCCCGGTGGCGGCGGCGATCGCGTCGTTGGCCCTGGAGAATTGGCCGGCGATGTCGTCGGTGGGGATCGTGGCCATGTTGGGGTGTTCCCAGGTATGGCTGCCGATCTCCATGCCGGCGTCGGCGATGCGCTTGGCCCCCGCGGGGTTGGCCGCCACCTTGTTGCCGATCAGGAAGAAGGTGGCCTTCGCGTCGTTGTCCTTCAAGATTTGCAGCAGCCGGTCGTCGAACGGACCCGGACCGTCGTCGAATGTCAGCGCGACGCACTTGACCACCGAGCAGCCCGGGTTGTCGGCGCGGGTGACGTGGCCGGTGAGCCCGCCGATCACCAGGACCGCACCGGCGGCCACGACACCGAAAACGGTGCGCCAGTACCGCCAGGCCTGGCTGTCGGGTCGTTTCGGCACAGTGGAAGCCTACCCGGCATCGAGTGTGCGACCTGGGCGTCGAGTGTGCGTATAGGGCGCCATCAGCGCACACGCAAGGTCGGCAAGCGGACTCAGTGCGGCCCGGCGATTTCCTCCAGCATCTCCGTGACCAGCGCGGCGATCGGCGATCGCTCGCTGCGCAGCAGGGTGATGTGTGCGAACAGCGGATGGCCTTTGAGCTTCTCGATGACGGCCGCTACCCCGTCGTGGCGGCCAACCCGCAGGTTGTCGCGTTGGGCGATGTCATGGGTCAGGACCACCCGCGATCCGGCGCCCAGCCTGGACAACACGGTGAGCAGGACGTTGCGCTCCAGCGATTGTGCCTCGTCGACGATGACGAACGAGTCGTGCAGCGAGCGGCCCCGGATGTGGGTCAGCGGCAGCACCTCGAGCATGCCGCGGGAGAGCACCTCCTCCAGCACCGCCGGGCTGGCCAGGCCCTCCAGCGTGTCGAAGACGGCCTGCGCCCAGGGGCCCATCTTTTCGCTCTCGCTGCCGGGCAGGTAGCCCAGCTCCTGGCCGCCGACGGCATACAGCGGGCGGAAAACCACCACCTTGCGGTGGGTCCGGCGTTCCAGCACCGCCTCGAGACCCGCGCACAGCGCCAGCGCCGACTTGCCGGTTCCGGCTTTGCCGCCCAGCGAGACGATGCCCACCGACTCGTCGAGCAGCAAGTCAAGCGCGACCCGCTGCTCGGCTGAGCGGCCGCGCAGGCCGAACACCTCGCGGTCACCGCGGACCAGTTGGACGCGCTTGGCCGGAGTGACCCGGCCCAGCGCATGGGAGCTGCCGCCGAGCAAACGAATCCCGGTGTGACACGGCAGGTCTCGCGCTTCGGCCAGGTCGATCTCGCCGTCGGCGAACAATGTGTCGATATCCTCGGCCGCCGTCTCGATCTCGTGCATCCCCGACCACCCCGAGACGATGACGTCCTGGGCGTGGTATTCGTCCGCGGCCAGGCCCACCGCGGCGGCCTTGACTCGAAGCGGAATGTCCTTGCTGACCAACGTGACTCGCCTGCCCTCGGCGGCGAGGTTGGCAGCGCAGCTCAGAATGCGGGAGTCGTTGCTGTCGGTGCGGAAGCCGGCGGGCAGCACCGTCGGGTCCGTGTGGTTGAGTTCGACGTGCAGCGTACCGCCTTGTGTGCCAATGGGAATCGCTTGATCCAGCCGCCCGTGTTCGAGGCGCAGATCATCGAACAGACGCAACGCCTGACGGGCGAACCACCCCAGCTCGTGGTGGTGGCGTTTGGCCTCCAGTTCGCTGATCACCACCAGCGGAACCACCACCTCGTGCTCGGCGAACCGACTGCACGCCCACGGATCGGACAGCAGGACGGACGTGTCGATCACATAGGTCCGGGTATCGGTCACGAAGCGCTCCTCGAGCGGGAAAGCCCGCGCGGACCCACACAGGCATGTCGGCGGGAAACGCGGCACCAGGACCGGGGCCGGTCCTGCCGTAGTCGTGACGGGAGGTGCCGCCCTGGCAGCAGAGTCTGTCGCTGGCCATCGAAGAATGACGCTACTCTCGTGGCCGCTCGGCTGCCGGGCAGGCGCGCCGAGATCCGCCGCGCGAGCGAAAGATCCGAGCCGCGAAATGTACGCCGGCGGGCGAAGGTTGGGTTAACCGACGACGAACTGCTTGAGGGTGGGCTCGTCGGCCACTCCCCACGCCGTGATGCGATCGGAAATCGCCTGCCGCAGCTCGGCGGGACCGAAGATGCCCGCCTCGGCAACGTGCTGCACCTTGTCTTTGTAAGCGTCGATGTCGGCGCCGACGACCTCGAGGTCCGCCGCGCGTGCGGCGATCGCGGCGATCGTCTCGTCGCGCGTGTACTCGAGGCAGTGCGCGACGAGCTTGGCGAAGATCTCCTCGTGGCGCACCTCGTCGCGGGCGATGCGGTCGATAAGGCCGGCCAGGACGGGCTCCTCGATCTGCGCGGCGAGGTTGCGGGCGAAGACGGCGTGGGTGCGTTCGGTGAACGCCATGTACACCAGGGTTTCGACCTGTGTGTACATGTCGCCGCGATAGCCCTTCATCACGTGCTGGACGCGGGCCTCCTCGTTGGCGGTGGGGTCGACCTCGCGGGTCACCACCAGGTACTCACGCAGCGCGATGGCATGCAGGTGCTCCTCGGCGGTCCACCGGCCAAGCCAGCGACCCCACCACTCCTCGAGAATGAAGTGCTCGACGAGCTCGCGGTGATGGGCGGCCAGGTTGTCCTTGAGCAGCAGCAGGATCTCGCAGGCGTCCGTGATGGTCCTCGGCAGCGTCGTCTGCGACGGGTCCCAGTCGCGCCCGCCGAGGAAGGCGAAGTTCTCGCCCTGGTCGAACGGCACGTAGTCGTGGGCGAACCAGATGTCCTCGGTGTTGAGGTGGTGATCCATCAGCTGCTCGACCACCGGTTCGAGCTCCAGGGTCAGCGCATTAGGTACAGGTTTCTGTGCCATAAAGTAACTGTAACCTCCGTACACAGATTTCGTGAAATTGGTGCAGTCGTGTCGCGGCCCCCGTGCGGGCGGTGGCTAGCGATCGACCAGCGTCCAGTCCTCGAGCCCCTCGTACAGCGGAAAGTCCCGCGCCAGCCGCGTCACCCGCTGCCGCAGAGCGGGCACGTCCGCTGCGGTGCCCGCCGCGAGCGCGGTGGCGATGATGTCGGCGACCTCGGTGAACTCGGCGTCGCCGAAACCGCGAGTGGCCAGGGCCGGGGTGCCGACCCGCAGGCCCGAGGTCACCATCGGCGGCCGCGGGTCGTTGGGGACGGCGTTGCGGTTCACCGTGATGCCGGTCTCGTGGAGCAGATCCTCGGCCGCCTTGCCGTCGAGCGGCGAATCGCGAAGGTCCACCAGCACCAGGTGGACGTCGGTCCCGCCGCTGACCACCGACACACCGGATTTGGCGACATCGGATGCCAGCAGCCGCTCGGCGATGATCCGGGCGCCGGAGAGGGTGCGCTGCTGCCGGTCGGCGAATTCGGGCGTGCCGGCGATCTTGAACGCGACCGCCTTGCCGGCGATGACGTGCATCAGCGGTCCGCCCTGCTGCCCGGGGAAAACCGCGGAGTTGATGGCTTTGGCGTGCTCCTGCTTGCCCAGGATCATCCCGGACCGGGCGCCGCCGAGGGTCTTGTGCACGGTCGTCGACACCACGTCGGCGTGGGGCACCGGGGTCGGGTGCAGGCCCACGGCCACCAGCCCGGCGAAGTGGGCCATGTCGACCCACAGCTTGGCGCCGACCTCGTCGGCGATCGACCGGAAGGCCGCGAAGTCCTGGATCCGCGGGTAGGCCGACCAGCCCGCGATGATCACCTTGGGCCGGAATTCGAGCGCCTTGGCGCGCACCGTGTCCATGTCGAGCAGATGCGACGTCGGATCGACGGTGTAGAAACCGACGTCATAAAGCTTGCCGGAGAAGTTGAGCTTCATGCCGTGCGTCAGGTGGCCGCCGTTGGCGAGGTCCAGACCCAGCAGGCGTTCCCCGGGCTGCATGAACGCGTGCAGTATGGCCGCGTTCGCCTGGGCGCCGGAATGCGGCTGCACGTTGGCGAACTCGGCGCCGAAGAGTGCCTTGGCGCGGTCGCGGGCGATGTTCTCGACGACGTCGACGTGTTCGCAGCCGCCGTAGTAGCGCCGGCCGGGTAGGCCTTCGGCGTATTTGTTGGTCAGCACGCTGCCCTGCGCCTGCAGCACCGAGCGCGGCGCGAAGTTCTCCGAAGCGATCATCTCGAGCGTGTCGCGTTGCCGGTGGAGTTCCTTGTCCAGCAACTCGGCGATTTCGGGGTCAACCTCGGCAAGGGGGGCCGACATCAGGGATGCGGTGGTGCGGGCGTCGGGTGCGGCAGTCACGGCCGCCAGTCTATCGAGCCGCGTTTTTGGCCAGCCCAGCCGTGGGGCGCGCGTCGGCCCCTGCGACACTGGCACTATGCCGCGGCTGAGCGAGCCGAGCCCCTACGTGGAGTTCGACCGAAAGCAGTGGCGCGCGCTCCGCATGTCGACGCCGCTGGCCCTCACCGAAGAGGAACTGATCGGCCTGCGCGGTCTGGGCGAGCAGCTCGACCTGCTCGAGGTCGAAGAGGTGTACCTGCCGCTGGCCCGGCTCATTCATCTTCAGGTCGCCGCGCGTCAGCGGTTGTTCGCCGCCACCGCGGAGTTCCTCGGCGAGCCGCAACAAAACCCCGACCGGCCCGTGCCGTTCGTGATCGGCGTGGCCGGAAGCGTGGCGGTGGGCAAGTCGACCACCGCCCGCGTGCTGCAGGCGCTGCTGGCGCGCTGGGATCACCACCCGCGGGTCGACCTTGTCACCACCGACGGTTTCCTCTACCCCAATGCCGAATTGGATCGGCGAAACCTCATGCACCGCAAGGGTTTTCCGGAGAGTTACAACCGTCGCGCGTTGATGCGGTTCGTGACCTCGGTGAAGTCCGGTTCCGATTACGCGTGCGCGCCGGTGTATTCGCACCTGAAGTACGACATCATCCCGGGGGCCAAGCACGTGGTCCGCCATCCAGACATCCTGATCTTGGAGGGCCTCAACGTTTTACAGACCGGCCCGACGCTGATGGTGTCGGACCTGTTCGACTTCTCGCTGTATGTGGACGCCCGGATCGAAGACATCGAGCAGTGGTACGTGTCGCGGTTCCTCTCGCTGCGCGGTACGGCCTTCGCCGACCCGGAATCACACTTCCACCACTACTCGGCCCTCAACGACACCAAGGCCGTCGCGGCCGCCCGCGAGATCTGGCGATCGATCAACCGGCCGAATCTGGTCGAGAACATTCTGCCCACCCGTCCCCGCGCGACCCTGGTGCTGCGCAAGGACGCCGACCACTCGATCAACCGCCTCCGTTTGCGCAAGCTCTGACGACCCGCGAAAGGCCCGTGCGGGGCGGCGCTCCTGGCGGAGGCGCCCCGCACCGGCGGGAGGGGAGGCTAAGCCGCGAGGCGCCGCACTCCCAGGTATTGCAGCGCGGCGAAGCCCGCCGTGTAGACACCGGTGGCCAGCGTCGCGGCGACCCCGAATGCGGTCATCGGCACAACGCCGGCGGCCACGATCGCGGCCAGGGTGTAAACGATGTTGGCGACGACCACGCCGATCCCAACCCGACGCAAGTCCTGCACCGCCGCCAGGCCGAACACCGCCAGGCCATAGAGCACGAAGAACGCGCCCAGGGCGTATTCCTGAAGGGACGTCAGGCCGGTCAGCGACGAAAGTGGGTCGGCGACGACGGCGACCGCCAGACCGCACAATCCCGTCAACGTGGCATCGGCACGCATGGCGAAACGCAGCAGCGAGTCGGTCGAATCGTAGAGGGGCCTGGTTGGAATACCAGATACAGCGGTCATGATTACTCCTCGCGATGGCGATAGTCGAACAGGTTTGAGCGTGCCGCCCACGCACTGCCATATCGACGCGTGGCACTGCCAATCACTGCCACGAGTTCTATGACCAGGTAGTTCATCGGGCTATTCCCGCTCGGCCGCGCCAAATTCCACACGTGTCTCAAACCGTGGGGTTGGCGGCGTGATCGGGCTGCCCCGCGACCGCGACACATAACCAGTGGCGAAGACACGCCGACGACGCTCGCAATGGGTTATATCTCGAGGGCGGCGACTCGCCGATGCCTATTCGCTGGCGACGGGGACGCGCCCGCGCAGATCCGCCGCGATGAGCCGGGCCGCGGCGTTCTGCCAGTTGTGCAGCGAGCGCTGCGGGACCTCGGTCACGAACCATTGCCAGGCCTGCCTGGCGGTCGGATCCAGGCCCGCGGCCGTGGCGTTCTGCGCGTATGCGCGCACCCCGACGACGTAGGGGAAGTACAGCGAGTTGTAGTAGCGCCACTCCTCGGTGGTGCCGAAATCGCCCCCGTCGCGGGGCTTGAGCCGCGCGATGCCGTCGGCGAGGACGGCCTTGAGTTCGTTGGCACGCTCCACCGGGTGGTCGGGCGCGCCGCGCGCGGCCAGCCGCTCGTCGATGACCGGCAGCGCCGTCAGCGGGCTCGCGACCAACTTGGTCAGGTCGGCGTAGTGGCCCAGCGCCCGGCGGGTGAGCCGGGCGAACGTGTCGTCGTCGACGCCGTGCAGGGCCCTGAGGGGATCGGCCGAGCGCAGCGGCAGCGCCGCCCCGGTGTGCCGCAGAGCGGCCCGATCAGCGCGCAGCGTGGGCGATTTCGAGAACGCCAGCCAGTCCAGCACCCCGGCCAGCGGATCGGCCAGGACCTGCACCGTGATCGCGATCGCCAGGGTGGTGAACAGCAGCACGGTCAGCACCGTCTGCGCGGTGGTCTCATGCCGGATGACGGCCAAGCCGATCAGCGCCTGGCCGCCGAACAGGACGGCAACCGCCGAACAGCCGACAAACGAGCGCAGCATGTCCGCGCGCAGCGCCTGGCCCTCGTCGAACGCATCCCACAGTGCGACCGCCACGCCGAGTGTCAGCACATCGAAGCCCGTGGACGCCAGGGCCAGCCAGCTGGGCACCAGGCCCAGCGGAATGATCAGGATGGCGTTGGCCAGCGCGAAGAACAGGGTCGCGACGACGACGATGCCGGCCACCGGCACCGGCTGCTTGGGACGCCGCACGGCGGCCACCATCGCTCCCAGGGTGGATATCGAGATGACCGCCATCATCAGCACATGCCCGGGCCGCAGCGGGCCATCGACGCTGCCGGCCATGGCCGCGCCGAACAGGGTGAGCGCGGCGACACCGCCGACGAGCAACAGCTCCCAGGTGCGCGCCCGCCAGCCATCGGACGGCCGCGACAGCTCAACGAGGACCGCGAACCAGGCCACGCTGGGGACGGCGGCCAGGTAGATCTCGATCTGGCTGAGCAATCCGCTGCGCGCAACGCCGACGGTGCGCACCGCGTCCAGCGCCACCACCAGCGCGAAACCGCACAGTCCGATCGCCGCCAACGCGAGCACCGGCTTACGCGGATCGCGGGCCAGCAGGTACAACCCCAGCCACCCGCTCAGCGTGAACACCACCGCCGACAGCGCAGCCATGCCTCTAGTTTGTCACGGGTTATTTCCCGTAGCGGCGATGGCGCTGGCTGTAGTCACGCAGCGCGCGCAGGAAATCCACATGGCGGAACGCGGGCCAGTGCGCTTCGCAGAACCACATCTCGGAGTACGCGCTCTGCCATAACAGAAAGCCGGACAGTCGCTGCTCCCCCGATGTGCGGATGACCAGGTCGGGGTCGGGTTGCCCAGAGGTGTAAAGGTTTTCGGAGATGGCGTCGACGGTCACCGCGTCGACGAGTTCCTCCGCGCTGGCCCCGTTGGCGAGCTCCTTGCTCAACAGCGCCCGCACGGCGTCGACGATCTCCCGGCGCCCGCCGTAGCCGACGGCAACGTTGACGTGAAACGGCGCGACCGCCGGCGTGGACTCCACCGCGCCGCGAAGCCGCCGGGCGGGTTCGTCGCCGAGCAGTTCCAAATCCCCCACGGTGCGCACGCTCCACCGATTGGCGGGCGCACAGATCTCCTCGACGACGTCGGTGATGATCTCGATGAGCGCGGCCAGCTCGTCGGGGTCGCGCTGCAGGTTTTCGGTGGACAACAGGTAGACGGTGGTCATCTCGATACCCGCGGCCTGGCACCAGCGCAGCATCTCGGCGATCTTCGCGGCGCCCATGCGGTAGCCGTAGCTGACGTCGTCGTAGCCGGCATCGCGCGCCCATCGGCGATTTCCGTCGCACAGCACCGCGATGTGCCGGGGCAATTCGGACTTCGACGCGGCCAGACCCTGCCGTAGCCGCAGCTCGTAAATGCGGTACAGGGGCTCTTTGAGCCGCGGCGGGATGACCTCCACGAAGATTCACCCTACTGTGAGCTGCGCCAATTTCCCGTCCGCAGTTCCGGCAATCTCACCGCACGTCTGACCAGCGACTGCGCCGACGGCCGCTAATGTTTAGCGGTATGAGCGGCCAGATAACCACGGTCACCCACCCGGAGTCCGAATCGCAAGGCCCCGCGGCCAATGCCGCGCAGCATCTCGTCGACGGCGTCGCGCGGGTTCTGACCAAGCCCCGCTTCCGCGGCTGGATCCACGTCTACTCCGCCGGGGCCGCCGTGGCCGCGGGTGCCTCGCTGATCGCGGTGTCGTGGGCGGTCGGATCAACCAAGGCCGGGCTGGCGACATTCGTCTACACCGCGGCCACCATCGTGATGTTCACGGTCAGCGCGACCTACCACCGCGTCAACTGGCGGTCCGAGACCGCGCGCAAATGGATGAAGCGGGCCGATCATTCGATGATCTTCGTGTTCATCGCCGGCAGCTACACCCCGTTCGCGCTGCTGGCCATGCCGCCCGCCGCGGGGCGAGCGGTGTTGTCCATCGTGTGGGGCGGCGCGCTGGCCGGGATTCTGCTGAAGATGTGCTGGCCGTCGGCGCCGCGCTGGGTGGGGGTGCCGCTGTATCTGCTGCTGGGCTGGGTCGCGGTCTGGTACACCGGCACGATCCTGCACAACGCCGGGGTGACTGCGATGGTGTTGCTGTTCGTCGGCGGCGCCCTGTACAGCATCGGCGGCATTCTTTACGCGCTGCGCTGGCCCGACCCGTGGCCGAACACGTTCGGTTACCACGAGTTCTTCCACGCCTGCACCGCGGTGGCGGCGATCTGCCACTACATCGCGATGTGGTTCGTGGTCTTTTAGAGCTGGGTGACGTTGTCCGCCGACCAGTAGGCCTTCATCGCGGCGACCTTGCCCTGCTCGTCGAACACCATGACGTCGATCGGCTCGATCAGCATCCGGTGCTCGCCCGCGGCCACGGTCAGCCGGAACTGAAAAGCCGCCTCTTTGCCCGCGACGCGCAACGAGACCAGTTCGCACTCCCGCTGCAGATCGTTGACCGCCGAGTAGAAGCCGTGGATCGCCTGGCGACCGATGTGGACCTCGCCGCCGACCGGGTCCTCGACGGTGGCATCGTCGGCGTACAACTCGACGACGTCGTCGGCGCTGCCCTTGGCCATCAGTTCGATGTAGCGGTTGACCGTTTCGGTGATGTGTTCGGCGCTCGGCATAAACGGTCACGCTACCGTGGCGTGGCCAACGCCTCCGCGAGGTGTTCGGCAGTGGTGACCGGCAGATCGCAGACGCGTCCCCGGCACACGTATGCCGCGTCGGCGCCGGCCACCCGGTCCCGCCCGGCGAGCAGCACCGACGAGTCCTTTTCGCCGCCGACGACGATCGCTCCGCCGGGTGCCAGTCGGCGCGCGTCGGCAAGCAGCGCCGAGCCCGACGGATCGCAGGCGACCGCGATTTGTAGCGGGCCACGAACCGCGGCTTCGGCGACGGCCAGCCAATGTCCGGCCGACCGCGGCGCGCGCGCCAGCAGCACGGAGTGCGCGCTGAGCGCATCGGACGCCGCTTGCAGATACCGCTGCGCCCGGTCGCCGTCGACCAGGTGGGCCGCGGCCAGCAGCGCATCGGCGACGGTCGAAGCTCCCGACGGCGTCGCGCCGTCCAGCGGGTCAGCGGGCCGCAGCATCAGTTGCTCGGCGTCGTCGGCCGTGTCGAACCAGCGGCCGGGCCGCTGCGGGTCGGCGAAGTGCGCCAGCGCGATGTCGAGTAGCTCGGTCGCCCTGCCCAGCCAGGCGTCGTCGGCGGTCAGTTGATACAGCGCGAGCAGTCCGCTGGCCAGCATCGCGTGGTCCTCCAGGATGGCGGCGCTGTCGCCGACCACCCCGCCGAGGCTGGCGCGCCGCAGCCGGCCGTCGACGACGTGTAAGTCCAGCAGCGCAGTCGCGCAATCCCGTGCGGCGCTTGCGAATTCGGGTTCGTCCAGGGCCACGCTGGCCTCGGCCAGCGCGGCGATCGCCAGCCCGTTCCACGACGTGACGACCTTGTCGTCGCGCCCGGGCTGGGGGCGCGTGCGCCGGGCTGCCAGCAGCGCGGCCCGGACGCGGTCGAGCCGCTGGGGATCGTCGGCATCGGCGGGGCACTGCAGCACCGACGTCCCGTGTTCGAACGTTCCGGGCTCGGTGACCGCGAAAATCTCTGCGGCCCAACGCCCGTCGTCGACGCCGAGCACCTCGGTCAGCTGGCCCGGCGTCCACACATAGGTCAAGCCCTCGCGCCCGTCGGCGTCGGCGTCCAGCGACGAGGTGAACATGGCGCCGTCGGCGAGTTCGTCGAGCAGAAACCCCGCCGTCTGGGCGGCGACCCGGCGCGCCAGCGGATCCCCGGTCCGCCGGGCCCAGTGCGCATAGCAGCGCAGCAGCAGCGCGTTGTCGTAGAGCATCTTCTCGAAATGCGGTACCACCCAAGCGTTGTCGACGCTGTACCGGGCGAAGCCGCCGCCCAGCTGGTCGTAGATGCCGCCGCGGGCCATCGCGTTGCCGGTGCGCGTAACCGCCTGCAGCACCGCCGACGAGCCGGTGCGCTCGTAGTGGCGCAGCAGCGCCTCGAGGATCGCCGACGGCGGGAACTTCGGGGCGCCACCGAATCCGCCGTGCACGGTGTCCTGCTCGCCCAGCACCGTCGCGACGGCCTGGTCGCACAGGGCGGGTGCCACATCCGGGCCGCCGCCGGGCAGCCCGGACGACATTTTGCGCAACTCGCCGGCGATGTGTTCGGACGCCTCGTCGACCTCACCGCGGCGGGTTCGCCACGTTTCGGATACGGCCGAAAGGAGTTGCAGGAAGCTGTCTTTCGGGTAGTACGTGCCGCAGAAGAAGGGGCGTCCGTCCGGCGTGAGGAAACACGTCATCGGCCAACCGCCCTGCCCGGTAAGTGCGACGGTGGCGTTCATGTAGACCGCGTCGATGTCCGGCCGTTCCTCGCGGTCCACTTTGATGCAGACGAATCCCGCGTTCATCGCGGCGGCCACCTCGTCGTCCTCGAACGACTCGTGCGCCATGACGTGGCACCAATGGCACGCGGCGTAGCCGATGGACAGCAGGATCGGCACATCGCGCGCGGCGGCCTCCGCCAGCGCCTGCGGCGTCCACTGCTGCCAATGCACCGGGTTTTCGGCGTGCTGACGTAGATACGGGCTGGTGGCCAGCCCGAGTGTGTTGGTCCCGGCGCCCTCAGCCGGGCTCATCGCCGGAACCTGGCGGTGCCGATCCGTCGGGCCGCCCGGGGCGTCGCTCCGGCGCCTCGTCGACGGTGTCGGTGCCCTCGTCGGCGGCCTGATCGGGCTCGGGGTGCTCGGGGTCGAACGTCTTGGGGACCTTCTTCAGCTGCCGGTTCATCGACCGCAGCAGCAACAACGTGGCGATCAGCAGCAGCACGACGACCAGCAACCCCAACGGGCTCGCCTTGCCGAAATCCGGGCCGTGGTTGCCGGGCGATCCGTCAGCGATCACCGTGAGCAGAAGGCTGCTCACGAGTCGTTCTCGATCCCGGCGAACAGGTCATCCTCGGGCAGCTGGGCGGGCACTCGCGAGCGGGCCAACTCGAATTCCTCGGTCGGCCAGAGCCGCTGCTGCCATGAGATCGGTGCCGCGAAGAATTCGGCGTTCGGGTCGATCTGGGTGGCGTGGGCGCGCAGCGCATCGTCGCGCTGGCTGAAATATTTCGAGCACTCCACCCGCGTGGTCACCCGCGACTCGAAAGGATCGTGCTCGGGTTTCCAGTGCTGCAGCCACTTACCGAACGGGCCCTCTTCGCCACGCTTGGCGAACTCGTCCTGCAGCAGCTGCATCCGCTGGCGCAAGAACCCGTGCACGTAGTACAGCTTGGACACGTTCCACGGCTCGCCGGCGCCCGCGAAGCGGGTACGGTCGCCGGCCGCCTCGTAGGCGGCGACCGAAACATTGTGGCAGGCAATGTGATCCGGATGCGGGTAGCCGCCGTTTTCGTCATAGGTGGTCATCACGTGCGGCCGGAACTCGCGGATGACACGCACCAGCGCCTCGGTGGACACCTCCAACGGGACCAGCGCGAAGCAGTCCTCGGGTAGCGGTGGTGGCGGGTCGCCCTTGGGCAGGCCGGAGTCGACGAAACCGAGCCAGGTGTGTTCCACGCCGAGAATCTCGGCGGCCTTGGCCATCTCGTCGCGGCGGATTTCGGCCATGTGCCCGTGCACGTCGGGCAGGTCCATCGCCGGATTGAGGATGTCGCCGCGCTCGCCGCCGGTCAGCGTCACCACAAGCACCCGATGGCCTTCGTCGGCGTACCGGGCAAGGGTCGCCGCACCCTTGCTGGATTCGTCGTCGGGGTGGGCGTGCACAGCCATCAACCGCAGTTCGCTCACATGCCCCCTTGTCGGTCTGCTGGACGCCCGGTTTCGACCCTATAATTCCAGTTGCCGATCGCTGTATTCCCTCGGCCGAGGTCCGGCAGTCGCTCAGCCCAGGCATACCCACCCATGACCGAAACCCCCATCGCTCGTCCGGAGGCCCGCTACGGGCGTTCGCGGCGGTCGGGGGTCTCGGGCCGCCGCGTGGTCATCGCGGCGGCCCTGCTGGCGGTCGCGGTCGGCCTCGTGGTCGCCGTCGTCGGCTACCTACGGCTTGGCACCAGCGACGTCACCGGGTCGCTGGGCGGCTATTCGGTGATCGATGACGAGACGGCGTCGGTGACGATCAGCGTGACGCGATCCGACCCGTCGCGGCCGGTGGACTGCATCGTGCGGGTTCGCGCCAAGGACGGCAGCGAGACCGGCAGGCGCGAGGTGCTGGTTCCGCCGGCTACCGAGACCACGGTGCAGGTGACGACGACGGTGAAGTCCTCCCAGCCCCCGGCCATGGCGGACATTTACGGGTGCGGCACCGACGTGCCGGGCTATTTGCGCCCGCCCGACAAACGATAAAGAACTGCGAATATGTCGTCATCAGCTGTTTCCGCAGTGGTAACATGGATGAATGCACGGTTCCTGCTGGGACCGTGTATTGCTGCTTAAAGGCCGTGAGCAGAACGGCGCGGTAGCACCGGGGGTGGGACCCCAATACCCCGACAGCGGGGATCAGAAGCTTACGCGGATATGCGGACCGGAAAGACGAGGAGCGCGACGAGATGACCGATACTCAGGTCACCTGGCTGACCCAGGAATCACATGACCGGCTCAAGGCCGAGCTCGATCAGTTGATCGCGAATCGCCCCGTCATCGCCGCGGAAATCAACGACCGTCGCGAGGAGGGCGACCTCCGGGAGAACGGCGGATACCACGCCGCCCGCGAGGAGCAGGGCCAGCAAGAGGCGCGCATTCGCCAGCTGCAGGACCTGCTCAACAACGCCAAGGTCGGGGAGGCGCCCAAGCAGTCCGGTGTGGCGCTGCCCGGCTCGGTGGTCAAGGTCTACTACAACGGCGACAAGTCCGACAGCGAGACGTTCCTGATCGCCACCCGTCAGGAGGGCGTCAACGAGGGCAAGCTCGAGGTGTATTCGCCGAACTCACCGCTGGGCGGCGCCCTGATCGACGCCAAAGTCGGCGAGACCCGCAGCTACACCGTGCCCAACGGCAACACCGTCGAGGTCACGCTGGTCAGCGCGGAGCCCTACCACTCCTAACCGAGCGCCTGCTCGAGGTCGGCCTTTCGCCCGCCGCGTCAAGCGTGAATCGTGCGACGGGTCGGCGGCGTGTCGCGTCGCGAGATTCACACTCGGCGTCGTTAGTCGTTAGCCCAGCGCCTGCTCGAGGTCGGCCAGCAGGTCGGCGACGTCCTCGATTCCCACCGAAAGCCGCACCAGGTCGTCGGGCACTTCCAACTGCGAGCCGGCCGTCGACGCGTGGGTCATCGCGCTGGGGTGCTCGATCAGCGACTCCACCCCGCCCAGCGATTCGGCCAGGATGAACACCTTGGTGCCGGCGCACAGCTGCTCGGCGGCGGCCCTGCCGGCCCGCATGCGCACGGAAACCATGCCACCGAAGCCGCGCATCTGCTTCGCGGCGATCTCGTGCCCGGGGTGACCGGGCAGACCCGGATACAGCACCGCGCTCACCGCGGGATGCCCGGCGAGGAATTCCGCTACGGCCAAAGCGTTTTCGCTGTGCCGCTGCATCCGCAGCACCAGCGTCTTCAGCCCGCGCATCGTCAGGTACGCGTCGAACGGACCGGGCACCGCCCCGGCCCCGTTCTGCAGGAAACCGAAGGCGTCGTCGAGCTCTTCGTCGTTGGTGATCAATGCGCCGCCCACCACGTCGGAGTGACCGCCGATGTATTTGGTGGTCGAATGCAGCACCACATCGGCGCCCAGCGTCAGCGGCTGCTGCAGCGCGGGTGAGGCAAATGTGTTGTCCACCAACACCTTTGCCGAGTGCTGTCGGCCGAGGTCGGCAAGGGCCGCGATGTCGGCGATGGACAGCAGCGGGTTGGTCGGTGTCTCCACCCAAACCAGCCGCGTCGTCGGCGTGATCGCGTCGCGCACGGCGTCCAGGTCGGACAGCGCCACCGGTGTATACCCGACGTTCCAGGGTGTGAAGACCTTGTCGATCAGCCGGAAGGTGCCGCCGTAGGCGTCATTCGGGATGACGACGTGATCGCCGGGCCGCAGCATCGCCCGCAGCGCGCAATCGGTGGCGGCCATCCCAGAACTGAATGCCCTTGCGAACGTGCCCTCTTCGACGGCCGCCAGCGAGGCTTCGAGCGCCGATCTGGTCGGGTTGCCGGTGCGGGCGTATTCGAATCCGCCACGCAGGCCCCCGACGCCGTCTTGGGCGAACGTGCTGCTGGCATAGATCGGGGTGTTCACCGCCCCGGTCGCGGGATCGGGGCGGTAGCCGGCATGGATGGCTTTGGTGGCTAGGCCGGTGATTTCCTGGTGTCGCTTACCGTCTCCGCTCATCGACGATCAGCCTAGCCAGCCCGGCCATTGCTAGCCCTCTTCGATCGGCAGGACGACCGTCGTCATGATCTTGTCGGCCAGAGTCTGTCGCTTGGCGTCCCACAGCGGGAACAGGAAACCGATGTAGCAAATGATCGCGTCGACGAAGTGCGCAAGTTGGCGCACGATGGACAGCCCGAAACCGAGGGGCTGGCCGGTGACCTCGCTGACCACCTTGACCTTCATCACCGATTTACCGAGGCTCGACCCCGTGGTGCCCTGGCGGTAGCCGTAGTTCCACAACAGGTAGGCGAGGCCGGCCAGGTGCGCCAACCACTGCACGAGTTGACCGATCATCGAGGGCTGGCTGGCGCAGTACTGGTTGACGTCGTACTGCGTGATATCGGTGACGCAGGACGTCTGCTGCGTGGCGATCATGATCACCGTGCCGATGCCGACCACCACCGCGTACGGGATGACATCGATGATGAAGGCCAACACCCGGGTGAGCCACGGCGTGTAGGCCTCCGTCGGCAGCGTCCGGATGACGGGTCCCGGTGGTGGCGGCGCAACAGCGCCGGACGGCGGCGGTGGCGGCGGGTACGAACCGCCGCCCGGTGGCGGGGGCGGTGGCGGGTAGGCGGCGCCGGGCGCCGAAGGCGCGGGCTCATGCTCACCCTGGCCGGGCGGAGGTGGAGCGGGGAGCTGAGATTCGCCGGGCGGCGGTTGATCGGTCATGGCAACCCTTCCACTTCGGATGAGCTGAACTAGGCCGAATCACAGTACCTGAGCACCCACTGGCCAGGCGAGACCTTTGGGGACGCCGCGCTAGGGCCGCCGCGGCTCCGAGAGGAACCCCAACAAGTCGTACCGCGTGATCACTCCCACCGGCTTGCCTTGCTCCACCACCATCAGCGCGTCCCACTCGCGCAGCGCCTTGCCGGCCGCGGTGACCAACTCGCCGGCGCCGATCATCCGCAGCGGCGGACTCATATGTTCGGCGACGGCGTCGGCCAATTTGGCGCGTCCCTCGAAAACGGCCGAAAGTAGTTCGCGTTCGGAGACGCTGCCGGCGACCTCGCCGGCCATCACCGGCGGCTCGGCCCCGACGACCGGCATCTGCGAGACGCCGTACTCACGCAGAATGCCGATGGCGTCGCGCACCGTCTCCGACGGATGGGTGTGCACCAAATCCGGTAGCGCGCCGGACTTCCCGCGCAACACGTCGCCGACCGTCGGCTGCTCGGTCGAGCCGTCGAGGCGGCTGCGCAGGAACCCGTACGACGACATCCACGCGTCGTTGAAGATCTTCGACATGTAGCCTCGCCCGCCGTCGGGCAGCAAAACGACGACGAGCGCATCGGGCCCGGCCTCCTCTGCCACCTTCACCGCGGCCACCACGGCCATCCCGCACGAGCCGCCGACCAGCATCGCTTCCTCGCGGGCCAGCCGCCGGGTCATGTTGAACGAATCGGAGTCGGACACCGCGATGATCTGATCGGGCACGGTCGGGTCGTAGGCCGCCGGCCAGAAATCCTCACCGACGCCTTCGACGAGGTAGGGCCGGCCGGTGCCGCCCGAATACACCGAGCCCTCGGGGTCGGCGCCGACGATGCGCACCGCGCCACCGGACACCTCCTTGAGGTAGCGCCCGGCGCCGGTGATGGTTCCGCCGGTGCCGATGCCAGCGACGAAGTGGGTGACCTTGCCGTCGGTGTCGGCCCAGATCTCCGGGCCGGTGGTCTCGTAGTGGCTGGCCGGGCCCTCGGGATTGGCGTACTGGTCGGGCTTCCAGGCGCCGTCGATCTCCCGAACCAGCCGGTCGGAAACGCTGTAGTAGCTGTCCGGATGGTCGGGCGGCACCGCCGTCGGGCACACCACCACCTCGGCGCCGTAGGCAAGCAACACCTTGCGCTTGTCCTCGCTGACCTTGTCCGGGCAGACGAACACGCACTTGTAGCCGCGGTGTTGGGCGACCAAGGCGAGACCGACACCGGTATTGCCCGAGGTCGGTTCGACGATAGTGCCGCCCGGCTTCAGCAGCCCAGCTGCCTCCGCGGCGTCGATCATCTTCACCGCGATCCGGTCCTTGGAGCTGGCCCCGGGGTTGAGGTATTCGACCTTTGCCACGACGGTGCCGGCGCCCGCGGGGATGACGGAGTTCAGGCGAACCAGTGGGGTGCCACCGATGAGCTCACTGATGTGCTGCGCGATTCGCATGCGTTCATCGTCTCAGGCCGTTTCGGGCCGCGCATACCCGCGGCGGTCGGCCGCGGCGGCGCGCTAATCGGTAGCTTCGCGGATGTACTCGCCGATTTGGCGCAGCGAACGGATTGCTTCGGGCACCATCGGCGCGGCGAGCTGGAAATCGTGAATCTGGCCTGGCCACACCCGGACCTCGGCGGGCACGCCGACCGCCGCCAGCCGGCTCGCGGCCAACTGGGCGTCATGCAGCAGCACCTCGGATCCGGAGACGTGGATCAGCGTCCGCGGCAGTCCGGGTTTGATGTGCTCCAGCGGCTCGTAGATCTCTTCGGGTTTGCCGTCGACGATGTTCTTTTCGGCGGCGCTAGCAACCAAAGCAACGAGCGCGTCGAAGGCGGTGGCGGGGAACATCGCATCGGTCTTGATGTTGGGATGCGCCTGCTTGCATTCCTTTGCTAGCTGCAGCAGTGGCGAGATCGCGACCAGCGCCGCCGGCTCTTCGCCCTCCTCCTGTAGACGTTGCGCGAGGGCGAGCGCGAGATACCCGCCGGCCGAGTCGCCGGCCAGCACGACGCGGTCGGCGTCGTAGCCGCGCCGGCGCACCCATTGGTAGGCGTCGTAGCAATCGGCCAGCGCCATTCCCACTGAATGCTTGGGCAGGAGCCGGTAGTTGACCACCAGGACCGGTGAGTCAGCAAACTTCGAGAGCGCTTCGACGAGCCGGCCGTGTGAGTTTGCTCCACATGTCAAGAACGCTCCGCCATGGAAGTAGAGAACCATCCGACGGGTGCCGTCCGCCGGCAGCACCCCGGGGGCACGGACCAACTGTGCCGACGCGTTTGGCAAGTTCACGTCCTGTCGCACCGTGGCGGTCACTGGAAGCACGACCCGAGATAGAAGGTCGATGAGGCCCCAGGGCCAGGGTGCGTTGGGTGCGTGGCTCCCAGCGGCCAGGATCGGCCGGATCGTCAGCCGTGACGCGAGATTGGCAAGCCTCGCAGCAACGCTCGGCCCCGATTCGAGGACCTCGACCGGCGCCCCATCGCTGATCGCGAATTTGCGTGATTCAACTCTACGTGCCCTGAGGACGTCGTGGGTGCAAATGGCTCTCGGGGCGGAACCGGAGACCTTGCTCGGTGCGGTCATGCTCAACACTTCCTACGCCGTTGTAGTCCGATACAGCATGTGACGAGGCGGCTAAGCGTCCGGTTCATCTTCTATTCGCCGAGTCGTTCAGCCAACTCGCTGGACTTAGCTTGACAGGCTTTTCCGGGTACAACATTTGAAGAGTCTGATTTGATACCACATGTGATTCACAACGTGATCACATTGTTTTTAAGCCGCCAGCGCAAACACTCGAGCCGATCTAAACTGATTTTGTGACCATCCGGGTGCCGCGTCGTTCGACGATCGCCCTGGCCACAGCGGGTGCACTCGCCTCGACAGGCACGGCCTACCTGGGCGCTCGCAACCTGCTCGTCGGCCAGGCGACGCACGCGCGCACCGTCATCCCGAAGGCGTGGGACATCCCGCCCCGCGCCGACGGCGTGTACAGCCCGGGCGGCGGGCCGGTGGAGCGGTGGCAGCGCGGGGTGCCCGCCGATCTGCACTTGATGATGTTCGGGGATTCGACGGCCACCGGATACGGCTGCATCAGCGCCGAAGAGGTGCCGGGCGTGCTGATCGCACGCGGACTCGCGGAGCAGACCGGCAAGCGCATCAGGTTGAGCACCAAGGCAATCGTCGGCGCCACCTCGAAAGGCGTTTGCGGCCAAGTGGATGCGATGTTCGTGGCTGGCGCGCCACCGGACGCGGCCGTGATGATGATCGGCGCCAACGACGTCACCGCGCTCAATGGGATCAGCCAGTCCGCGCAACGGCTGGGCACGGCGGTGCGCAAGTTGCGCACCCGCGGCGCGATCGTCATCGTGGGCACCTGCCCGGACCTGGGCGTGATCAGCGCCATCCCCCAACCGCTTCGCTCCCTTGCGCATGCGCGCACTTCGCAGCTCGCCCGCGCCCAGGCCGCGTCGGTCCGGGCGGCCGGCGGTGTGCCGGTGCCGTTGGCGCACCTGCTGGCGCCCCAGTTCCGGGCCACGCCCGAGGTGATGTTCTCCGCCGACGGCTTCCATCCCTCGCCGGCCGCGTACGCGCTCGCGGCCAGGGCGCTGTTGGCGACGCTCTGCGATGAACTGGCCGAGCAGGTCGACGGCCCGGCGGAGCAGGCACCGGCCCCCGCCCCGGCGCAGGTGCTCGACACCGCGCACACCCGACGCAGCGTCATGCCGCGGCTCTGGCAGCGGCCGGTGCCGGGTTCGCGCGCCCCGTCGTCGTAGCGGCCGGTCGGCACCGACTAGATTTGTGCTACCCGTCGAGGTGGACGTACCACCCGTTCCTAGCTAGCCCGCGTCCCATGGGAGAGAACCGCCATGCCTGAAGCCGTCATAGTCTCCGCTGCCCGCTCGCCGATCGGCCGCGCCATGAAGGGGTCGCTGGTCTCCATGCGGCCCGACGACCTCGCGGCGCAGATGGTCCGCGCCGCGCTCGACAAGGTGCCCGCCCTCAACCCGCACCAAATCGACGACCTCATCCTGGGTTGCGGCCTGCCCGGCGGCGAGTCCGGCTTCAACATGGCGCGCGTCGTCGCCGTCGAACTGGGCTACGACTTCCTGCCGGGCACCACGGTGAACCGGTACTGCTCGTCGTCGCTGCAGACGACGCGGATGGCCTTCCACGCGATCAAGGCGGGCGAGGGTGACGCGTTCATCTCCGCGGGAGTGGAGACCGTGTCCCGGTTCGGAAAGGGCAACTCCGACTCGTGGCCGGACACCAAGAATCCGCTGTTCGACGAGGCCCAGGAGCGGACCGCCGCCGCGGCCGGCGGCGCGGACGAATGGCACGACCCCCGCGCCGACGACAACCTGCCCGACGTCTACATCGCGATGGGCCAGACCGCTGAAAACGTCGCCATCTTGACCGGCATCAGCCGCGAGGACCAGGACCACTGGGGCGTGCGCAGCCAGAACCGGGCCGAGGAGGCCATCAAGAGCGGGTTCTTCGAACGCGAGATCACCCCGGTGACGCTGCCCGACGGCAGCACCGTCAGCACCGACGACGGCCCGCGTCCGGGCACCACCTACGAGAAGGTCAGCGAGCTCAAACCGGTGTTTCGCCCCAACGGCACGGTGACGGCGGGCAACGCCTGTCCGCTCAACGACGGCGCCGCCGCGCTGGTGATCACCAGCGACACCAAGGCCAAGGAACTGGGCCTGACACCACTGGCCCGCATCGTGTCGACCGGCGTCAGCGGACTGTCGCCGGAGATCATGGGGCTGGGCCCGATCGAGGCGTCCAAGAAGGCGCTGGAGCGGGCCGGCATGTCGATCAGCGACATCGACCTGTACGAGATCAACGAGGCGTTCGCGGTCCAGGTGCTGGGCTCGGCGCGGGAGCTCGGCATGGACGAGGACAAGCTGAACGTGTCGGGCGGGGCGATTGCACTCGGCCACCCGTTCGGCATGACCGGCGCGCGCATCGCCACCACGCTGCTGAACAACCTGCAGACGCACGACAAGACGCTTGGTTTGGAGACCATGTGTGTCGGCGGCGGGCAGGGCATGGCGATGGTGATCGAGCGGCTCAGCTAGCCCTGCCCGTCGAGTGTGCGTCCTGGGCGCCGAGTGTGCGCCCGGGGCGCCGTGAGTGCACAACCAAAGGCGTCAGCCGCGCTGCACCCCGTCCGCGACGGCGCGCAGCTTGTCCGGGTTGGCCACGTTGTGGATGGTGACGATGCGCCCGTCAGCGCCGAGTTCGACTGTGAGGGTTGCGATCACGCGGCCCGAGGCGGAGAAAACGATGCCCGGCCCCCCGTTGATGTCGACGACTTGGGCTGTCATATCGGCGATCTCGACGCCTTCGTAGGGGCGCTTGGTGACGCCGGCGAGCCACGCGGCGACCTTGGCCATGCCCTCGACCGGACGCAGCGCCTGGCGCACCTTTCCGCCGCCGTCCGTCCACAGCGTGACATCGGGGGCGAGCAGTTGCATGAGATCGTTGATGTCCCCGCCGGTCGCCGCGGCGAAGAAGCGTTCGGTGACCGCGCGCTTCTTGCCGCGGTCGGCCTCGAACCGGGGCCGGCGCGCCTGCACGTGATTGCGGGCGCGGTGGCCCGCCTGGCGCACCGCGGCCTCGGAACGATCGACGGCCGAAGCGATTTCGGCGTAGCTGAAGTCGAACACCTCCTTGAGGACGAACACCGCACGCTCCAGGGGGCTCAGCGTCTCGAGTACGACCAGCATCGCCATCGACACCGATTCGGCGGCCGCGACGTCCTCCGCCGTGTCTTCGCTCGTGAGGATCGGCTCGGGAAGCCACGGGCCCACGTAGGTCTCCCGCTGGCGCCGAGTCGAGCGCAGCCGTTCCATCGACAGATTCGACACGATGCGGGACAGATAGGCTTTGGGGTCGGCGACCTGACCCCGATCGGCCGCCGACCACTTCAGCCAGGCATCCTGAACCACGTCCTCGGCGTCTGCCGCCGAGCCCAGGATCCGATAGGCGATGGCGAACAACAGTTTCCGATGTTCGACGAACGTGTGCTCGTCGGCGCTCATCGGGTGAAGCCCCCACCGCGCCGCCATGTCACGGCGCCCAGCGCCGGCAGCAGCTTGAGCAATCGGTAGGTCGTCCACGGACTGGCGCTCACCGTCTCCTTGTAGGCGACCGCCCACCGACCGGCCAGATAGAAACGCGACGCGCTGTCGTCGGGATGGGTGAACTGGATGACGCCGTCGTGGCGTCCCAGGCTCACCGGCTGGTGGACATAGCCGAAACGGAACCGCTTGGGCTGCTTGCCCTTCAGTTCCCGGACGATGTTGGCCGCGGCGTGCACCCCGGTCGGGATGCCGCTCTGGCAGGTGCCGTGCACGAGGCCATATCCTTGCCGAACCGCCGCGGCGTCGCCAACGACGTACACGTCCCGGTGGGACACCGAGCGCAGCGCCGCGTCGGTGATGATTCGGCCCCGCTCGTCGACGCGCAGGCCCGCGGCGGCCGCCAGCGGCGACACCCGCACACCCGTGGCCCACAGCACCGCGCCGGCCGGCACGACCTCGCCGTCGGCCAGGGCGACTCCGTCGGGCATCACCTTGACGATGTCGACACCGGAACGGATCCGCACGCCCAACCGCGCCAACCCGGCGTGCAGGCGGGCACGCGCCTTGGGGCCCATCATCGATCCGGGTGTCTGCCGGCTCAGCAGGACGACGTCGAGTTCCGGGTGCCGCTCGGCGATCTCGGCGGCCGATTCGATGCCCGTCAGGCCACCGCCGGCGACCACGACGGTCCCGGCGCCGAGCCGATCCAGCTCCTGGGCCAGCAAGCCGGCGTCGTGGGCGCTGTTGAGGGTGTAGGCGAATTCGTCGACGCCGGGCACTGCCTCGGTGTCGGCGACGCTGCCAAGGGCATACACCAGGGTGTCGTAGCCGATCACGCGCTCGTCGTCGAGACGGACGGTCCGCGCGTCGGCGTCGAGGCCGGTGACCCAGCCCTGGACGAACTCGACGCCGGTACCGGCGAGCATGTCCGGGATCTGAAGCTCGGCCAGCCGCTGGCCCGAAGCCGCCTGGTGCAGGCGCAACCGCTCGGTGAACCGAGCCTGCGGGTTGACCAGGGTGACGCGCACGTCGTCGCGGCCCTTGACCCGACGCGCCAAGCGGGCGGTGGCCGCCATGCCGGCATAGCCGGCGCCGATGATCACGATGTGCTTCATGATGCTGCCTTTCGCGAGTGAATGGGTGCTGACAACCAGCAGACGCATCCAGCGGTCGTGGATGTGACATCACGCGCGACAAAAAACCGGCACGCCGAACGGCGTGCCGGTTTTCGGGTCAAGCGCTAATCGTTCTGCAGATAACTGAGCAGACGCAGGATCTCGAGGTACAGCCAGACCAGCGTCACGGTCAGCCCCAGGGCGATGCCCCAAGCCGCCTTCTCCGGCGCCCCGGCGCGGATCATCTGGTCGGCCGCGTCGAAGTCGATGAGGAAGCTGAACGCCGCGATACCGATGCACACCAGCGAGAAGATGATCGCGATCGTTCCGCCGCTGCGCAGACCCAGGCCCGTGCCGCCGCCGACGTGGAACATTGCCAGCACGAAATTGCCGAGCATCAGGGCCAGCACGCCGAACATCGCGGCGACCAGCATCCGGGTGAACTTGGGCGTGACCCGGATGGCGCCGGTCTTGTAGACGACGAGCATCCCGAAGAACACACCGAAGGTGCCGAGCACGGCCTCCCCGATCAGGGCGCCGGCGTTGGCGGACGACACCGTGAAGTTCGCGAAGACGAACGAGACCGCGCCGAGGAACAGGCCCTCGAGGACGGCGTAGCTGAGCACGATCGCCGGGCTGTCCTGCTTGCGACCGAACGTCGCGACCAGCACCAGCCCCAAGCCGCCAAGCGCGCCGATCAGGGTGAGCGGCATCGCCAGCGCGAGATTGGACGCCACCAGGAAGTAGGAGACGATCGCAGCGACCGTCAGCACGCCCAGCGTGATGCCCGTCTTGGTGACGACGTCATCGATCGTGACCGGACGGGATACCTTGGCCTCCTGGTAGGGAGCCGCCGTGTAGGGGTCACCCTGGTAGTACCCCTGCTGCACCTGGGCCGCGCCAGTGCCGAATTGCGCGTACCCGCCGCGCTGCTTGGGCAGCGAGCGAAATACCGGGTTACTTGTCTCCCGCACTGTCGGATCCTCTCTGAAGACTGTGGCTTGGAGCTGTGCGAACACCTGCTCAACGATCAGCGACCCGCCCGGGTTCCCAGCGGAGCTGGGGTTTTGTCGATAATTCCGGGCTCGGACGTTCTCGTCCGGTTAAACATAAACCTTACCCGCGGGTACTGGGGCGGTAGTGACGATCTAGATTGCTGGTCGAGACTCCGACTGCCTTGTCGGGCAGCATTCTGGGTACGGATTTTCCGGCGATTAGGAGGCTAAGGCGTGGGCGTGACGGAGGAATCCGACGAGGTCCTTACCCGGGTCGACGGCGGCGTCGGCCTGATCACGCTCAACCGCCCCAAGGCGATCAATTCGCTGAACCAACCGATGGTGGACGCCCTGCGCGCGATCCTCACCCGCTGGGAAGCCGACGACGCGGTGCGCGCCGTGGTGTTGTCCGGCGCCGGGGACCGCGGGTTGTGCGCCGGCGGCGACGTTGTCGCCGTCTACCACAGCGCCCGCAAGGACGGCGTGGAGGTCCGCAAGTTCTGGCGCGACGAGTATCTGCTGAACGGCCAGATCGGGCGTTTCCCCAAGCCGTATGTGTCGTTGATGGACGGCATCGTGATGGGCGGCGGCGTCGGCGTCAGCGCGCACGGCACCGTTCGGGTGGTGACCGAGACGTCAAAGGTGGCGATGCCGGAGGTCGGCATCGGCTTCATCCCCGACGTCGGCGGCGCGTTTCTGCTGTCCCGGGCTCCGGGCGCGCTGGGGCTGCACGCCGCGCTCACCGGCGCGCCGTTTTCCGGGGCCGACGCCATCGCGATGGGATTCGCCGACCACTACGTGCCACACGGCGAACTCGACGCGTTCACCGCGGCGATCGTTTCCGACGGCATCGAGAGCGCGCTGGCCCGCTATGCCGTCGAACCCCCACCGAGTGAGCTTGCCGCACAACATGATTGGATCGACGACTGCTTCGCCGGCGAAAGCGTCGAAGACATCGTCGCGGCGCTGCGCGGCCACGGCGCCGGGCCGGCAAACGACGCCGCCAACCTGATCGCCACCCGCTCCCCCATCGCGGTGTCGGTGGCGTTGGAGGCGGTGCGCCGGGCCGCGAAACTCGACACGCTGGAAGACGTTCTGATCCAGGACTATCGGGTGTCGTCCGCGTCGGCGCGCTCGCACGACCTGGTCGAGGGCATCCGCGCGCAGATCATCGACAAGGATCGCAATCCGAAATGGTCGCCGGCGACGCTGGACGCGGTCAGCGCGGCCGACGTCGACGCGTACTTCGCGCCCGTCGACGACGACTTGAGTTTCTAGAAAGGCGGTTTGGATGACAGAGGTGACCTCTACAACCTACGAAACCATCCTGGTCGAGCGCGACCAGCGAGTTGGGATCATCACGCTGAACCGGCCCAAGGCCCTCAACGCCCTCAACAGTCAGGTGATGAATGAAGTCACCAGTGCGGCAACGGAGTTGGACAACGATCCCGGTATCGGGGCAATCATCATCACCGGGTCAGCCAAGGCGTTCGCCGCCGGCGCCGACATCAAAGAAATGGCCGAGTTGACGTTTTCCGACGCGTTCGAGGCCGACTTCTTCGCGGCCTGGGGCAAATTGGCGGCGATCCGCACCCCAACGATCGCCGCCGTCGCCGGCCACGCCCTGGGCGGAGGATGCGAGCTCGCCATGATGTGTGACCTGCTGATCGCGGCTGACACCGCGAAATTCGGTCAGCCGGAGATCAAACTCGGCGTGCTGCCGGGCATGGGCGGCTCGCAGCGTCTCACCCGGGCCATCGGTAAGGCCAAGGCCATGGACCTGATCCTGACCGGCCGCACCATCGACGCCGCAGAAGCCGAACGCAGCGGCCTGGTTTCGCGGGTGGTGCCCGCCGACGACTTGCTGACCGAGGCCAAGGCCGTTGCCACCACTATTTCGCAGATGTCGCGCTCGGCGGCCCGGATGGCCAAGGAAGCCGTCAACCGGGCCTTCGAATCGACGCTGTCCGAAGGACTTCTCTACGAACGCCGGCTCTTCCATTCGACCTTCGCGACGCACGACCAGTCCGAGGGCATGGCCGCATTCATCGAGAAGCGCACCCCCAACTTCACCCATCGGTAGGACGCTCCATGAGCGAAACGGGCTCTGTCACCAGTACCGAAGCCGACGACGAATCCGTCGCCAGCCCCGACGCCGAGGCGCCGGCCAGCGCGCACGGCACCGCCGAAGCGCCCGAGGGTATCCGAAAGCCTTGGTGGGTAAGGCATTACACGTTCACCGGGACCGCGGTCGGCCTCATCTTCATCTGGTTCTCCATGACGCCGTCGCTGCTGCCCCGCGGCCCGTTGTTCCAGGGGCTGGTCAGCGGGATCTCCGGCGCCATCGGCTATGGGCTGGGCGTCTTTTCGGTGTGGCTGGTTCGCTACATGCGTGAATCGAAGTCCAGCCCGCCGGCGCCGCGCTGGGCGTGGAAGGTACTGATCCCGATCGCCGTGATCGGCCAGGTGCTGATGGCGATCTGGTTTCACGTCTGGCAGGACGACGTGCGCGACTTGATGGGCGTGGCGCACCTGCAGTGGTACGACTACCCGATCGCCGCGGGGCTGTCGGTGGTGGTGCTGTTCACCGTCGTCGAAATCGGCCAGTTCATTCGCTGGCTGGTCAGATTTTTGGTGGGCGAAGTCGACCGGATCGCCCCCTTCCGCCTGTCGGTGACCATCGTCGTAGTGGTGCTGGTGTTCCTGACGGTCACCTTGCTCAACGGCGTCGTGCTCAAGTTCGCGATGCGCACCATGAACAACACGTTCGCCACGGCGAACAACGAGATGAATCCCGAGATCGCGCCGCCGAAGAGCCCGCTGCGATCTGGCGGCCCACAGTCCCTGGTTTCGTGGGAATCGCTGGGCCACCAGGGCCGCATCTTCGTCAACGGCGGCCCGACTATCAGCGAGCTGACCGCTTTCAACGGTGCGCCGGCCGCCGAACCGATCCGCGCCTACGCCGGCCTGACGTCCGCCGACGGCATCACGGCGGCCGCCGAGCTTGCGGCGCGCGAGCTGCAACGCGAAGGGGGCCTGCAGCGGCAGGTCGTCGCCGTCGCGACGACCACCGGCACCGGCTGGATCAACGAGGCGGAGGCCTCGGCGCTGGAATACATGTACAACGGCAACACCGCGATCGTGAGCGTGCAGTATTCGTTCTTGCCGAGCTGGCTGTCGTTCCTGGTGGACAAGGAGAACGCGCGGCACGCCGGCCAGGCACTGTTCGAGGCGGTCGACAGGCTTATCCGCCAAATGCCCGAAGGGCAGCGTCCCAAGCTCGTCGTGTTCGGCGAGAGCCTCGGATCCTTCGGCGGCGAGGCACCGTTCATGAGCCTCAACAACGTGCTGGCCCGCACCGACGGAGCGCTGTTCAGCGGCCCGACCTTCAACAACACGATCTGGACGGACCTGACGTCGACGCGCGACGCGGGGTCCCCGCAGTGGCTGCCGATCTACAACGACGGCAAGAACGTCCGATTCGTCGCTCGCCCAAGCAATTTGGCGCGCCCGGATTCGACGTGGGGTCACCCCCGCGTGGTGTATTTGCAGCACGCGTCGGACCCGATCGCGTGGTGGACGCCGGATCTGCTGTTCAGTGAACCGGATTGGCTGCGCGAAAGACGGGGATACGACGTGCTGCCGCAGACACAATGGATTCCGGTGGTGACGTTCTTGCAAGTCTCGGCGGATATGGCGGTCGCCGTGGACGTGCCCGACGGGCATGGCCACCGCTACGTCGCCGATGTGGCCGACGGCTGGGCCGCGGTGCTGTCACCGCCCGGATGGACGCCGGACAAGACGGAAAGGCTGCGCCCGCTGCTGCACGCCAGCGAGTGACTAGAGCCAGCGGCGACCGGTCGTCCCGGCGTCGGCCAGTCCGCCGGGGCGCGGGTCGACCGCGCCGCCGGCCAGCCGTTCCAGCACACCGGCACCCGCCAGCGCGTGGTAGCCGCCGATGACGTCGGTGGCGCGGAGCAGGCCAATATCGAGCAGCGCCGCGGCGGCCAGGCTGGACGTGTAGCCCTCCGAACACACGATCACCCATTCGACGTCGTCGCCGACGGCCTCCGGCAGCCGGGCGTCGCTGGTCGGATCGCAGCGCCATTCCAGGACGTTGCGCTCGATCACCAGCGCGCCCGGTATCTCACCCTCGCGGAATCGCTGCGCCTGCGGCCGGATGTCGACCAGCACCGCGCCGCGTCGCACCGCGTCGGGCACCTCGGCGGCGGGCAGGCGGCGGTACCTGCGCCGGGCGGATCTCAACACCACGTCGATGCGGCTCACTGCGGCCCCTCAGGTTGGTCGGTCAATTCGGTGCGCCGGCGGCGCAACCTGTTGGCATCGGTGACTTCGTAATACGACATCGCGGTCAGCGGCGGCGAGTAGGCGTGCACGCTCAGCGTCGGCTCGACCGGACCCTTGATCGTGCTCGCCGAGGCGGGCCCGGTGACGGCCCGGGGCGCCCACACCACGTCGTGCACCCAGCCCAGCGGGAACCCGGCCTGGTCGCCCGCGTCGAGACGGCGGCGCCGCAGTCCGCGTCCGTCCCAACGGAATTCGTTGAGCGAACCGGACAGCACGGTCAGTGCGCCGAGGGAACCGCCGTGGTCGTGCAGTTCGGTGGCCCGACCGGGGACCCAACTGATCAGCCAGACGTCCAGCTCGTCATCGCCGTGGATGCGGGTGAACCAGCGCTCGGCGTGCGGTATGCCCCCCTCGGGCAGCAGGTGGTCGCAGCGCCCGCTGAGCACGTCGTCGGCTGCCTGGTCGGTGGCGTGCAACAGGTCGGGGACCCGCAGCCGGGTGGGGCCGGCGGAGGGCGATGCGACGGTGTAGGGGCGCAACTCGATGGACGAGGGCAAAGACATTGGGGAGTGCTCCAGGGAGGACGGATCGGGACGAGCGGCGGCAAGTTAGGGCCGACAACACTCGCAAAATCCGAAGCGCTCCATCACGGCCGCCAGTGTTGCATAGATTGACATCGTGGGTTGGCGCAGTCGTTGGCTCCTAGGATGGGTCGCGGTCGTCCTGGCGGCCGGTTTGGTGACGGTCACCGGGTGCTCGCGCGGCGCCCATACCGGCGCGCCCACCTCGTCGTCGGCGCGGCCGTCGGGCATCCCCGCCGGCCCGGCCAGCGCGCCGCCGGGCGCCGTGGGTCTGTCCCCCACGGGCGTCACGACCAGGGTCGACGTCCCCGCGGATTCGACCGAGGAGGAGTACTACCAGGCCTGTCATGCCGCGAAAGAGTGGATGGACGGCCAGCCCAAGACGGGTCAGTCGCTGTTCGAGCCGTATCTGGCGATGGTTCAGGCCTCGCCATCGGGCACCGCGGGCAGCTGGAACATCCGGTGGGCGGAGCTGACCCTGGCACGGCAGGCGGCCCTGATCACCGCGGCGCGCGCGGCCGCCAACGACGAATGCGGGTAGCCGCGGCCGGCCTCACGCAATTCAGATCACGGGTGAAAAAACTGCCCACCCGGCCCGCTCGGGGCGCCTTCCGCCGCGCAAAATGAGGGAGTGCCTGGCGAAGTTGTCGACCGTCGATCAGCACCGATACGGGTGGCGTTGGCGCTCGGCAGCGGCGGCGCCCGCGGCTACGCCCACATCGGAGTCATCGAGGTGCTGGCCGAGCGCGGCTACGACATCGTGGGCATCGCCGGCTCGTCGATGGGCGCGATGGTCGGCGGTCTGCAGGCCGCCGGGCGCCTCGACGAATTCGCCGACTGGGCGAAGTCGCTAACCCAGCGCACGATCCTGCGGCTGCTGGACTTCTCCATCAGCGCGGCCGGCGTGATGCGGGCCGAGAAGATCCTGGACACCGTGCGCGACATCCTCGGCCCGGTCACGATCGAGGAACTGCCCATCCCCTACACCGCCGTGGCGACCGACC
Source organism: Mycobacterium sp. SP-6446 (assembly GCF_001954045.1). Taxonomy (NCBI): domain Bacteria; kingdom Bacillati; phylum Actinomycetota; class Actinomycetes; order Mycobacteriales; family Mycobacteriaceae; genus Mycobacterium; species Mycobacterium sp. SP-6446. The sequence goes on from NZ_MBEM01000029.1 coordinate 38,557, forward strand.
TGCTCGCTGGCAAGTCGGTGTGGTTTCAGCGCGGCCCGCTCGACGAGGCCATCCGGGCGTCGATCGCGATTCCCGGGGTGATCGCCCCGCACGCGATCGACGGGCGCCTGCTCGCCGACGGCGGCATTCTGGATCCGCTGCCGATGGCCCCGATCGCCGCGGTCAACGCCGATCTGACCATCGCGGTGAGCCTCAACGGCAGCGAGACCATCGTCAGCCGCGAGGAGGAGCCCGGCGCCACCGTCGAGTGGCTGAACCGCATGGTGCGCAGCACCTCCGCGCTGCTCGATGCCACCGCGGCACGCTCGCTGCTGGACCGGCCCGCGGCGCGGGCGATGCTGAGCCGATTCGGCGGCGCGGCCGCGGAACCGGATGCCTGGTCCGCGGATGCCGACATCGAACCGACCGCAACCGAACTCGACGCCCTTGCCGCCCTGGAGGCTCCCGAAGTGCCGAAGCTGGGCAGCTTCGAGGTGATGAATCGGACGATCGACATCGCCCAATCGGCGCTGGCCCGCCACACGCTGGCCGCCTACCCGGCCGACCTGCTGATCGAGGTGCCGCGCACGACGTGCCGAAGCCTGGAATTTCATCGGGCGGTGGAGGTGATCGCCGCGGGCCGCGAGCTGGCCACGCAGGCGCTGGACGCCTTCGAGCGCGAGGAGGACCAGCCGGTCCCACCCGCGATCGAGGGCTGAACGCGCTTAAGTCGCTTAGGCTCCCAGGAATTTCGCGACCGCGCGGGCCTCGCGCCGTCCTTGTTCGCGTCCGGCGGTTGCCGAGGGGATGCGGCAGCGGGGATCCAGCGCGTTGGGCCCGAAGGCCGCCAACGAGTTTGCGTCGGCGAACACGGGGAAGGCGGCGCCGGGGAAGGCCGCGATCTCGGCCGCCGGGCCAGGGCCGAACGGCGACGGGGTATCGACGCCCGAGGGCACCAGCACCACCGCCTCGTCGCAGTCGCGGGCGACGCCGAGGTTGACCGTGCTGCCGACCCCGCCGTCCATGTAGCGCCGGCCCGCGATCGTCACCGGCGGCCACGCTCCGGGCACCGCGCAACTGGCCGCCACCGCGTCGACGAGCTCGACACCCGACCGATTGTCGAAAACGACCAATTCCCCTGTCTCGGTGTCGATCGCGGTCACCCGCAACTGCCGGTCGGGCCAGTCGTGGGAGGGCAAGCGTTGCGCGATCACCTGGCGGCGGACCGGCTCCGCGACCGTTTCGGTCGTCAGCGCCACCGCTCCGATCCGCCGCAACTGCTGGCGGGTCTTGTCCGCCGTCTCGTCGTATGGTTCGGCGAGCGCGACCAGGAAGATCTCGGCGATGTCGTCGACGTTGACGCCGGAATCGATCTCGACGGATGCCGCGGCGACCTGCCGGTCGAACAGCGCCTCGAGCGTGCTCCCGCCGCTGATTTGGGCGGCGACCGCCGAGCCGGCCGAGGTCCCGACCAGCACGTCGGAATCCAGCAGCAGCCGCGCCGATTCCGGCGACTCGTCGGCGATACCCCGCAGAACACCTGTCTCCCAGGCGATTCCCGCTATTCCTCCGCCGGCCAACACGAGCGCGCGTTTGGTTGCCACGTCGACCCACTCTGCCAGCCGGCGCCGGGCGCGCCCGCGTCAGAGGTGGCTGGCCACGAAGGTCGCTGCCTGGCTTGGCATCCCGGACTGCTTGTAGGACAGGTGCGCCGCGGAGAACATTTCGTCATGCGTCGGCGGTGCCAGGGCCCCGCCCGGAGTGCAGATCGGATCGCCGGGCGCACACAAATCGATGGCCTTAGCCCCGTACCACGGGCTGACCGTGCTCACCGGCGCTCCTAGATATCTGTCCGATGGATTCCCGAAGAGGGCGAGCGCAGCAACATGATCAGCCACGTCCTGCGGCAGCGACGAGGGGACCAAACCTGCAACCTCTATTTGGGCGATGGTGATCAGATCGATCACCATCGCGCCTTGGGAATATCCACCCAGCACCAGCTTGGTGTTGGGACAGGTCGCGGCCATGGATTCGACATGAGCGCTCGCATCGCGGGCACCGGCGGATGCGGAAGGGCCAAAATCTTCGGTGGCGGGGTAGTTGACGGGATACACCCCGAGGGATCGACCCCCGATCTGCGAGCGCAGCGAGTCGATGAATGCCTGTCCGACCCCACCAACGCCGGGCGCTTCGGTGGTGGCGCGGGCAAACGTCACCTCGACGTCGGGGCAGGGCGCGGCGGACGCGGAGGCGACGAGTATCGGCGGGGTCAGCAGCGTCGCCCAGGTTGTCATCACCGCGGCAACCAGCAGACGTGCGAATCGACGTGCGCCCACGAGTTAATGCTGGCACATCGCGACCGATATGTACCGCCCTAATTTGCTGACCCAACGCCTGCCTTGCGTGCGTCATGCGCCGTGCGGGCACAAACAGCTACTCATAGCAACACGCCGGCGCGAAAGTACGCGCTCCTGGGGTTGCGCTTATACCCCTCTAGCACCTCAAAGGTGTCCTCGCAGTTCAAGTGCGTGTGGGCTTCTCGTCCTCGAAGCATGCGAAGAGATTCCATTCGCCCGGCAGGCCCTTGAGCGTGTGTGTACCGCGGGGCCGGAACACAAAGCCCGCGTTGCTCGCCAATGCCCGCGTCGTGGCCGACACCAGGATTTCGTCGGCCGTCGCCGCGCTGAGGATCCGTGCCGCTTCATGTACCGCGACGCCGCGCACGTCGTTCCCAACCAGTTCCACTTCTCCGACGTGTACACTCGCGCGGATCTGCAGGCCTTCCCGCCGAGCGGCCCGGCCGATCGCCGCAGCGCAGCGCAAGGCGCTTGCCGGCCCATCGAAGGTCGCGAGCAGTCCGTCTCCGGTCGTGTTGATCTCGTGGCCATGATGGCGTTCCAACGCGGCCCGCGTCGCCTCATAGTGTGCCGAGAGCACGTCTCGCCATGCGACATCGCCAAGTCGCTTTGCCGTCACCGTAGAGTCAACGAGATCGGTGAACAGCAGCGTGACCAGCGCCCGGTTCTGAGTGCCGATGAGCCGGAATCCCGCGAAGGCTCGCAACCCCGACCACTCGATTTGGATGCACGGCTCGTTCCCAAGCGTGTATCCGTCATGACCGGGCGGGATCTCGAATACGTCGTCCGGGCCGAACTGCAGCGTCGTCCCGTCGCGCATCGCGACTTCGAACCGGCCCGACACCACGATCCCTACGTGGCGCGCCTCGCACCAATCCCCGCCGACTTGTGGACGCACGTGCGTCGACCACCGCCATCCTGGCTGCGTCACGATCCGCCCGACAGTCAGGTCACCCACATCGACCTGCTGGACCTTGATCCCTTTGAACTCGAGTGTCTCGTCCGGACTCATCAGGTTCTTGACTCGAACCTCGCCCATACCCGCATTTTCACGCACCCCCCACAGACGGTCAATGATCACGAGATGCTGCCGATTAATTGTCAAGCCCGATTTGTAGTGGCTTCAGCGTCGGTACGGTGACCGGGCCGCTGAAGTCCCGGAATGAGCATCGGCACGCGGCGACGATATTCGCGATATTCGTCGCCGAGCGCCGCTGTGAGGTCGTGCTCCTCAATCTGCAGCGCTATCAGGATGTACCCGGTGGTCGCCAACGCGAAAAGCAGATGCCCTGCCGTCATCGTCGGGGCGGCCCAAAACGCGACAATGAAACCGAGCATGAGAGGGTGCCGGACGACCCGATACAGCAGTGGCGAACGAAAGCCCGTCTCGCTGTAGGGTTCTGCACGCCACGCCAGATAGACCTGACGAAGGCCGAACAGATCAAAGTGATTGATCATGAATGTCGAAGCCAGAACCGTGGCCCAGCCGAGCCAGAACAGGACCTGCAGCCCGATCCGGCCCGGTAGCCATGCGACGTCCCAGATGACCGCCGGCATCGTCCGCCACTGCCAGAACAACAGGAACAGAACCAAACTCGACAACAGCACGTAGGTGCTGCGCTCGATATTCTCAGGTATCAACCGCGTCCACCAACGCTTAAACGTCGGTCGTGCCATCACGCTGTGCTGCACGGCAAATAACGCGAGCAACACCGCGTTGACGACGACCGCCTCCCGAATCGACGCCGCGACACCATTGTCGATGCTGCGCGGCACAACAAGGTTGCCCACGAAGCCGATGGCGTATAGGAACGCCGCCAAAAAGACGAGATAGCACGTGGCGCCGTAGGCGATGGTGAGTGAGCGCTTCATTATGTCCTCCGTTTTCCGTTTCCTACGGTTCCTGGCCGTGCCGTTGTCGCGCCGGCGTCTCCGGGTTGCTTAGCGAATGTTCCAGCGCACCAGCCAATCTCGCTCCTCCTGCTCCTTTTCCACGTGATACGCCCGCGACGGGTCACGCAATGCGATCTGAGGCGCGGGCAGCGTCAGGAAATTACCCTCAGCCTTAGCGGACAGACCCCCGCCGATCTCGACATAACAGGCGCCCTCGCCGGTGAAGCGGGTGTCGGGCGCGTCACGGCCTAGATGGCGGGCCACCTGGTGCGCGACGATCTCGGCTTCGGCTCGGGCGAAGATCGCTGCCTTCGGTAGCGGTTTGCCGTTGGGCAGCTCAAGTGCGGTGACATCGCCGATCGCCCAGACATTCGGCGTCCTTGTGGCGAGAGTTTGCGGATCGACAGGGATCCAGCCGCCAGCGTGGAGTTCGGTCGACATCACCGCTGTTGCTGGTGACTGGTGTAGCGGAACCACCGCGAGGTGATCGAACGATTCAGTAGTTCCGTCCGCGAATTCCACGACGTGGTTATCCGGATGGATGCATGTCGCGGACTTATCACCATGGAAACCAATGCCTTTCGCTTCCATGATGGCGACTAGGGCTTCACCAACTTCCGGGCCGGCGACCGGCATCGGGAGCGCATCGGGGCTGAACGCGTCAACTCGCACCGCGCCGCTGGCATACCTAGCGCCTAATTGGTCGGCGATCAGGAACGCCGCCTCGAATGGTGCGGCCGGGCATTTGAACGGCGCACGGACGACCAGCACGATCACCCGTCCCGACTCCAGCGTCCCGATCGTGCGGTGCAGATCCGCGGCACCCTCGAGTGTGTAGAACTGGTCCGCGATACCAGATTCGAACGCCTCCGATAAACCTGGCAGGGCTGAAGCGTCGAGGGCGGCGCCAAGGGCGATCACCAAAGCGTCGTAGCGGACCGGGCTCGAACCGCGGCAGTGCACCGCCTGCTCGACGTCGTCGATGCGATCGACTTCCGCGGTCACCATCTGCACACCGGGAAGCGCCGCCGCCGTGGGTTTTACGCGCACTTGCTCCGCGGTCCGCCAGCCGCGCATCACCCACAGCAGCGACAACCCCAAGCCGCCGGTAAAGCTCCGGTCGACCAGCACGATCCGATCTTGGGTGGGTAGTACCTTGCGCAGCTCTGCGGCCGCGGTCAGGCCTCCGACGCCGGCCCCCAGGACGACAACGGTCTTGTTCATGGACGCTCACCTCCCGACGGAGTTGGTCAGACGTCGATGATCTGGTGGGACCGTCGCCGCGTGCTAAGATCTATACGATATTCCAAAGATTATTGGAGAAGCAAGATGGGAAAGCCGGCTGGTTCCAAAGCGGCACTTTTGGACGAGATCGCGCGGGTCGGTAAGGCGCTGGGCAACGGGCGCCGACTGCAGATCCTCGACTTGCTCGCTCAGGGCGAGCGCACCGTCGACGCGATCGCCACTGCGACGGGGATGAACCTGACCACCGCCTCGGCGAACCTGCAATCGCTCAAGGCCGGCGGTCTGGTCGAAACCCGTCGTGATGGCACCCGTCAGTACTACCGGCTCGCCGGAGAGGACGTGGGCCGGCTGTTTTCACTGGTACAGACAGTCGCTGAGGCGCACCTGGCCGATGTGGCCGTCGCGGCCGCCGCGGTGCTTGGTTCGCCCGAAGACGCCATCACGCGGCAGGAACTGATACGCCGCCTCGACGCCGGCGAGGTCACGCTGATCGACGTGCGACCGCATGAGGAGTACTCAGCCGGGCACATTCCCGGCGCGATCAGCATGCCCCTCGCCGAGCTGGTAGACCGACTATCCGAACTGCCGGCCGGCCAGGAGATCGTCGCCTACTGCCGCGGCGCGTACTGTGTCATGGCACCCGAGGCCGCTCGCATCGTGAAAAGCGCTGGGCGCGTGGTGAAACGCCTCGACGAAGGCATGCTCGAATGGCGCCTCGCTGGACTGCCGGTAGAGGAACCCACGGGGCAAGCAGGCTGACACGTCATTCTTGGCGACCGCGGCTAGGGATCACCGAACGACGATGCCACGACGTCTCAACCGCGTATCATCGTGACGCGCCATAGCCGACGAGGCAGGTCTCCTTCTTCGAAGGCATACACCTCGTTAAGCGTCCAGCCCTCGGCCAAAGCCTCGACCAGCTGCCGGTTGAAGAAGTGCACAACGAAGCCACCATGCTCGAAAGTGTTGTCTCCGTATGCTTTTCCGGCACCGCAGTGGGCGTCGCCGGTGTGGCGCACAGTGTAAACGAGTATCCCGCCAGGCCGCAGCACGCGCCGGACCTCGCTGACGACGGCGTGTATCTCGGTCGTCGACAGGGCCATACACAACGCCATGTGCGCGAACACCGCATCGACGGCGCGGTTTTCTAGGGGGAGGGGCTCGCGCATGTCGTGCACAACTGTCGACAATTGCGCCCCTACGCCTTGGGCTTGGGCTACTCCGCGGATTCGTTCGATCGCAACATCACTGAAGTCAATAGCCGTCACCGTGAAGCCTTCTCTGGCGAAATACATGGCATCGCGGCCGTGACCGGCAGCCAATTCCAGCAGCCGCTTGACGCCAGCGGCCTTAAACAGATTCGCTGCGTACACCGCCGGGGCTGACGGCGCAGACCCGTACATGTCGGGGTGTGCTCGATAAGTGTCTTGCCAGTGTCGGCGCTGCAACGCGCACAGCTCGCGTGCTGACAAACTCGCGCATCGACCGAGTTTCCGCGGGTCCGGCAAGGCATTCTCCAACTATCCTTGGAATAGCGTAGAAGTTAGCGTACCGGCCCCCGAGATTACAACTTGGTTCCCGATATGTACCGCCCTAATTTGCGTGACCCGGCGTCAGGCTAGCCGCCGGGTGCTCGGGAGGGCGTGCTGCGCGGCCTGGACCGGCCCGCTCAGATCCTCCCGCCGGAGCGGATGTTTCGGCGGGTCGGGCAGCACCACGCGGCGCTCGACCCGCAACGCGGCGTCGACGTGGACCAGCTCTCCCGAATCCAGCAGACGCCAGCGGGGGTCGTCGTCCATCGGTTCGGACGCGAACACCACCGATGCCCGCGTGCACAGATGTTCCGACCGCGCGTGAATTCGCTTGGTGCGTAGGTCGAATTCGGGCGGCGCGGTTCGGGATTCGTCGGGCCGTTCCAGGATGTACAGCTCATGAGTCTCCGGGTACCGCAGCGCCCACATGTCCGTCGCCGTAGTCAGCAGCACATTGACCGCGTAGATCGGCACGTTCGACGCGAGCCACTTCGTCGCATCGACCAGACCGGCCGTCACCTCGCCCCCGTGCGCGCGGATCGAGGCGGTGATCAACGCGAACACCCGCTCGGAATCGGTGTCGCCCAGGAACAGGTCGTCGGTGCCGACCTCGCGCAGCCGTTCATCGAGGGCGTCCAGGCCCTCGAGCACTCCGTTGTGGGCGAAGATCCGCCCGTCCTGCAGGAACGGGTGGGTATTGCGGAGGTCGAGCGAACCGGTCGTCGCGTAGCGAACGTGCGCGATGAAGGTCGTCCCGGTCAGCCGGTGTGCCTCAGTGGCGAAGGCGGCGTCCTGCCAGGCCGCGATGGGTTGCTTGTGCAGCCGGGGCCGGGCGTGCTCGTCGAAGACGCCCAGGCCCGTGCCGTCGGGGTTCGTTCTGCTCTGCTCGGCCAGGCTGTCGGGGGCGTCCAGCAGCCAAAACGTCGCGGTGCACGCGTGCGTCCCGGCGTGCAGGCCGAAGAGTCGGCACATGACGTCAGGCCGTCAGCGTCGTCGCGAGATCGCGCAGCGCTTTGCGCGCGTAGCCCTTCCACAGGGAGCCGAATAGCGGGAGCAGCCACGAGGTCAGCGGCGACTTGGAATGGATGGTCCAGCGCCAGGTCACCTCGGTTCCGTCGGGCGCCGGGGTGAAGAGCCATTCGCCTTCGACGTGGTCGACCAGGAGCGCCATTGGGCCGGTGACGTTGGTGAGCCGGTAGCCGAACGAGCGGGGCGCGTCGATGCTGGTCAGTTCCTCGCGCGTGCTGCCCCCGCCGGCGAGCAGGACGGTGCGGGTCTGGCCGGCCGCATCCCACGCGCCCGTCTGCTCGCGCACCTCCTTGACGGGCGGGAAGGGCCCGTGCCAGCGCTTGAAAATCTCCGGGAGCGGTGCCGGCAGCGTGTTGTGGAACGCCTGCTCGGCGGGGACGGGGATGACGAGGGATTCCTCGACGACGAGCGAATGTGCCATGGTTGCAATGCCTTTCAATTGTCTGCCCGCAGGGCTGCGGCAGCCCGGCCGGTGAAGAGCGGCAGATCGAAGAAGCTTTGGATGCCCGCCGGTGCGGCGCACGTCGCGGGGATGGCGTTGACGCAATGCGCCGCGGTCGCGACGATACCCGGGTTACTTTTCAGCCCGGCCTCCACGCTCTCCGGTTGCCAGCCCTTGACCGTCACAAAGGCGTTCGGGTTGCCGTGCACTTCGATCTCGTAGCGCTCGCCCGCGGGCCCGAAAGACCAAGGCGGATCGAGGTTTTCCTCCCCCATCAGCCAGTTCACCGTGATCTGAACGACCACCTTGTCGCCGACGACGGCTTCCCAGTGGAAGCGACGCCCGGCGACCTGTCCCGGCTCGATCGGGCCGATGGGCGAATCGATCGGCGCGGTCGCGACCGTGACCTCCTGCGAAGAGCGGATCTCGGGGTCGGCGGCAAAGCCCAACCGGTCGACGCACAGCCGCACCGACTGAAGGAAACCGCCGTCGAGCAGCTTCTGCATCGGCCCGGTCAACGCGCTGTCCGGCGTCCCGCCGAAACCCATCACATAGCGCAGCACATCCGGGGCGCCGTAGGTACGCAGGTCCGAAAACTCTTCGGCGCGAACGAAAGTCACTCCGGTGGACATCATGGTGAACAGCAAGGGAAACAGCTCGGTGGCCGCCCCGGGGCCGATGCCGGCGCCGTGCAGCGTCGCGTTGCCCGCCTGCGCGGCGATTTCCAGCGGGGCACCCTCCTTTTCGCTCGGGTAGAACCAGCCGAGCGGGGTGACGACGTTTTTCCCCGACCGCAGCAGCGCGGCGACCTCGTCGGCGTTGGGCATCAGGGGTGCGTAGATCACCGCGTCGGCGTCCAGCGCGAGCACGTCGTCGACGTCGTTAGTCGTGGTCACGCCGAGCGGCGACGTGCCGATGATCTCACCGACGTCCTTGCCCGCCTTGGCTTCGGAATGCACCCAGCACCCGACGAGTTCGAGCTCGGGATGATCCAGCACGCCGTTGATCGCCGCCACACCGACCGACCCGGTTGCCCATTGAACGACCCGCAGTCCCATGGACTCGTTCTACACCATCGGCGCGGGCACCGGTCAGTCGCGCGCCTCGATCACCTGGTAGGCGTTCTCGGCGTAGCGGGACCGAATGGTCTTCTTGTCGTATTTGCCCACGCTGGTGCGGGGTATCTCGTCCGCGAAGGCCCACCGCTCGGGCAGCCACCAGCGAACAACCTTGTCCGAGAGGAACATTCGTAGATCGCCCGCCTCGACCGATGCGCCTTCGTTGAGCACGACGACGGCCAGCGGCCTTTCCTGCCAGCGCTCGTCGGGCACACCGACCACCGCAGCCTCCAGCACATCGGGATGCCCGATCAGGCAGTTCTCCAGCTCGACGGAGGAGATCCATTCGCCGCCGGACTTGATGACGTCTTTGGCCCGGTCGGTCAGGGTCACGAAGCCCTGCTCGTCGATTCGGCCGACGTCGCCGGTGCGCAGCCAGCCGGAGTCGAACTTGGAGTCGTCGCGCCCCAGGTAGTAGGAGCCGGCGATCCACGGGCCGCGGACTTCTACCTCCCCCACCGCGTCGCCGTCGTTGGGCAGCACCTGCCCGTCGTCGTCGACGATCCGCATCTCCACACCGCACACCGGTTGCCCTTGGGTCGCGCGCAACTTCCAGTGCTCGTCTTCCGGCGTGCCCAGCGGGGGCCAGGCCATCGTGGCCAGCGGCGATGTCTCCGTCATGCCCCACAGCTGCCGGATCTGGACGTCGTGCTTGTCTTCGAAGGTGCGCATCAGCGACAGCGGCACCGCCGAGCCGCCGCAGGCCACCAGGCGCAGCGACGACATGTCGTGCGCTGGGTCCTTCTCGAGGTGATGCAGCACGTCGTTCCAGATGGTCGGCACCGCGCCGGCCACGGTGGGCCGCAGCTCCTCGACCATGCCGATCAGCGACCGGGCGTCGAGGTGGCGATCGGGTAGCACCAAGTCGGCGCCCGCCATCAGCGCCGCGTAGGGCAGGCCCCACGCGTTGGCGTGGAACATCGGCACGACGGGCAGCACGCGGTCGCTGGATCCGATCCCTATCCCGTTGGTCGTGCAGGCCGCCATCGTGTGCAAGAAGCTCGAACGGTGGCTGTAGACAACGCCTTTGGGGTTGCCGGTGGTGCCGCTGGTGTAGCACATCGCGGCGGCCGACTTCTCGTCGATCTGCGGCCAGTCGAACTCGGTCGACTCGCCGTCGAGCACCTCGGCGTAGCGCAGCACGTTCTTGCCCGATTCGCTCAGGGGCGCCGTGTCGCCCTCGCCGACCGCGATCACCGTGTGAACGGTTTTCAGCTCGCCCAGCACCGGCCCGAGGAGTTTGGCCAGGGACATGTCGACCAGCACGACCTGGTCTTCGGCCTCGTTGGCGACGTACGCGATCTGCTCGGGAAAGAGCCGGATGTTGAGGGTGTGCAGCACGGCGCCCATCGACGGCACGGCGAGGTAGGTCGCCAGGTGTTCGGCGTTGTTCCACATGAACGTCGCGACGCGCTGGTCCCCGGCGACGCCTAGGCGGCGTAGCGCGTTGGCCAGGCGGGCGGCCTGCTGACCCAGCTCGCGGTAGCTGATGTGCCGATAGCCGGCGTCGGAGGCGGTCGTGACGGTGCGTCCTCCGTGGACACCGCAGCCGTGTCGCATGATCGCGGCGACCGTCAGCGGAAAGTCCTGCATCGTGCTGTCCATCGATGTACCGCCTTACGGGTCTCGGCGCAGCACCGCCTGATGATCAATCGGGCGAATGCTATCGCCGCGCGCAACGATGAGAAATGGGTTCCCCCGACAACGCGCGTTTACCCGTGCCCTGCGGCCGCGCGGCTAGGCGAGCGCCGGCTCGTAGTGCAGCAGCTCGGGCGTGACCCAATCGGTCGGGATCTGCGTTTCAGGCGCCTCGGTCTCGGTACCCAACGCGACGATCGCGGCGACCGCCGCCAGGGTGACCCGGCCCGAGTAGTCCGCGATGTAGAGGTACTTCGCGTCCGGACTTTCGACCACGCACGATGGTTGATTGGCCCCCGTCACGGTGCCGACAACGTCGTGGGTCAGTGTGCAGAGCACGGCGATGCCGTCCTCGCTGACCAGGTAGGCGCGGTCGCCGTCGCGACTGAGCGTCAAACCGGTGAGAGTGCCGCCGATCTCGCCGAGCTTGCGCGTCCCGACGATCTTGCGGGTCGCGGTGTCGACGACGTCGAGCACCGCGCCCAACCCGGGATCGCAACTGGCCACGTAGGCGACGGCGCCGTTGGGAGAAAGCGCGACGTCGCGAACGGGCAAACCGATGTCGACGGTGCCCAGGAGGCTCAATCCGGTCTGCCCGGAGTCGCCGCGCGTGCCGATCACGATCAGCCGACCGCCGGCCGGCCCGTCGGTCCCGACATACAGGCGGTCGCCGTCAGGGCTGACGCGCACGCATGCGGCGGAGGTTCCCGGCGCGGTTGCGATGTCGAGCGCCTCGACGTCGCCGGTCGTGGTGTCCAAGGCGGCGACGTCGGCGCCGCGGGCGGCGTTTCGGCTGATGTAGACGTGCCTACCGTCGGGGCTGACCGCCAGATCGGTGACGCTGAGCGCCACCGGGTGGGTCGCAACGACCGCGCCGGTGGGCAGGTCGATGACCGCGATCGAGTCGTATGCGGCCGACACCGCGCTGACGTAGGCACGCTCGGCGTTCTCGCTGCCCACGGCGATCGTGAATGGCTCGTCGAGGCCCGCGATGGTCTCCACCACCCGGCAGGAGTGGGTGTCGATGACCGAGACGCTGTCGTTGCCGTAGTTGGTCACCAACAGCCGGGTGCCATCGGAGCTGGTCGCGATGCCGCTGATGGGACCCTCATGCACGGCGACCTCGACGACGATCGGGAAACCGGGCGCGTTGCCGAGCTCGAGGACCGGGCGATCCAGGCCGTCATGGGCGGCCGTGGGGCCGTTGACACTGGTCATGCTGGTACCGCCTTTCGTCGGCATCCACGCGCGCGCAAGCTCTTGACGAGCGCTGTGCGCCACACGGGATTAACCGGATTCCAGCACCGTTTAGGTGACTGCTTTCGTCAGAGTTTAGTCACGGAATATCGGTGCAGAAGCGGCTAATTCGCGAGCTGTTACACACGTCACGCCGGCCACTCAGGCTGCGCTTAGATTGCGATTGCCGGTTATCCGCCAGCCTATGGCGCAGCGAACATTGCGTATCGCTTCCAGCAGTTGTTTTGGTAGGGATCGCTAACGCTTGGCGCGCCCGCGTCGCCGGGCGTCGAGTAAGAAATTCTTATAATTAATCTTAAAACGAGGCAAACGTCACATTTATGCGTTGTCGCGTGTCGTTAGCCGAACAATTACCTAATCGCGGGCAGGGTCGAAACGGGATGCCGCGCAGCAGATTTCCCGCTCGACACACGCGAGTGCAGCGAAAAGCATTGTCCCGGTAGCGCTTAAAGCGCCTCGTGGTCGCGCTCTCCGGTGCGGATGCGAACCAGACTGTCCACCGGGCAGACCCATACCTTGCCGTCGCCGATCTTGCCGGTGCGGGCCGCTGTGACGATGGCTCCAACGACTCGTTCGACATATTCCTCGTCGACCACGACGTCGACACGGGCCTTCGGGACGAAATCAACGTTGTACTCGGCTCCGCGGTAGACCTCGGTGTGCCCGCGTTGCCTGCCGTACCCCTGGACCTCGGTAACGGTCATGCCCAGCACGCCGGCGGACTCAACGGCGTGCTTGACCTCGTCTAGTGCGAAGGGCTTGACGACCGCAGTGATCAGCTTCATGGTCAATCATCCACTGGCTCAGCGGGATTGGAGGGTACCGCCTCAGCCCGCGTTGTCACTAACTGCTCGACGTGCCGACCCGTGACAAGCGTTTCGTCGGGGTAAGCCTCTTCGTCGTGCACTCCGAGGTCGCCGGTTTCCAAGACCTCGTCGGGCAGCCGCAACTTCATAAAGAGGCCAAGGACTCTCAGGATGACGAACGTGACGAACGCGTCCCAGGCGATGACAGTGCCCGCCGCGCCGAGCTGGATCAATAGCTGTTTCGGGTGATGGCCCCACAGCCAGCCCGACATCGACACGTCCTGCCCTGTACTGCCACCCAGGTAAACGATGATCTTCGGGTCGGCGAGTACCCCGACGAGCAATCCGCCCGCCAGGCCCGCGACGCCGTGGGTGTGGAACACACCCAGAGTGTCATCGACCTTCTTGAAGAGCCTGGCCCTGCCGAGCCAATTCCAGGACATCCAGACCAGCGAAGCGGCGACCACGCCGATGATCAACGCGCCGAAGCTGTTGACGTAACCGGCTGCCGGGGTGATCGCGACCAGGCCCGTGATCATGCCGTTGATGGCGCCGAGGAACGTCGGCTTGCGCTGCTTGCTCGCGAAAATGTCCCACACCACCCAGGTGATGACCCCGACGGCGGTGGCCAGGTTCGTGTTGATCACGGCCAGCGACGCGTTGGCGCCGGAGAAGTACATGTCGCCGCCGTTGAACCCGTTCCAGCCCAGCCACAGGATGCCCGCACCGATCGCTGCCAGTGGCAGGTTGTTGGGCACTGCTCGTTCCCGGTCTCGGGCCAGCCTGGGCCCGATGACCGCCGCCGCGACGAAACCACTTGTGCCGGCGGCGAGGTGGATCACATAGCCACCGGAGTAGTCCATGGCGGCGTGCGGGGCTTGCGCCCACCAGCCGCCACCCCACAGCAGGAACGCGTTGACCGAATACGCGAACGTCGACCACAGCGGCACGAAGATCAGCCAGACCTTGAAGTTCATCCGACCGACCACGCTGCCCAGGAACAGCAGTGGGGTGATCGCCGCGAACGCAAAGTGGAAATAGGCCAGCGTCGTCTCAGAGAAGCGGAACTTGGGCATCGTCCCGTCAAGGAGCGGAATCACCGCCTGCTGCTGGTTGGCCGAGCCCAGGATGGTGTGGGGCTTGCCGACCGCGGCCTGCAGGATGCCCGGCCCGAGCTTCAGCGGCTCGCCGAAGCCCATCTTGAAACCCCACAGCACCCACACGACCAGCACCAGCGAGAACCCGGTGAAGGCCATCAGCATGGTGTTGACGGCCCACTTCTTCTGGACGATGCCGCCATACAGGACGGCGATTCCCGGAATGCTCATCAGGCCGACCAAGGTCGCGGCCACTAGCTGCCAGGCGTTGTCTCCGGGATTTAGCCAGTCGGGATAGGGCAACATGGTTCAGACACACCCCAATTCGAGCCGTCGGGCTTTAAATCAGCTGCGGTGCGAAGTGACGCCGTAGACGGGTGAAGCGTCGAATGAAAATGTTTCGACCGTGTGTGCGGCGGTTTAAATATTCATTTCGGTTCGCGTCGCGATGCCTTAGCTGAACTGAGTTTGCGGCCGGGACAGGGCGGCGTCGTCGACCGTGATGTCGAGCTTCTCGTTGTAGAACGCCACCAGGCCGGCGATCTGGCCGACGGCCGGCAGCGGGTAATGGTACGTCCACGCGAGGTCGGGATGCACCGTGTCGCCGGCCCGCACCGACCAGTAGCCCGACGTCACGCCCTTGTACGGGCACAACGTCTGCGTCGGGCTGGGCTCCAGATGCTCGAAGGCGATGTCGGTCGGATCGATGTAATACCGTGTGGGTAAACCGGTTTCGAAGAGCATCACCGGCGATCGGGTGTCGGCCAGCACCAACCCGTCGAGTTCCACCCGCACGTGCCGGTGTGAGCGCAACGCGTCGACCCGGGAATACGGATTGCGCGGGTGGCCGTAGATCGGCTCGTCTTCCTCGAACCACCGCAACGGATTCCATTCGAAGCGCACGGTGCCCGCCACTGGGCTGGCGCCGTCGGCGTCGAATACCCGCGCGGCGGATTGGTAGGTTTGGTCCGCGCCCACCAGCGAGTGCAGCCGCGACGGGCCCATCTGCACCGTCTGCGGATGGTTCTCGTCGCGCAGGAATCCTTCGCGGACGTCGGCCAACGGCACGTAATACGCTGGGTAATAAGGCAATTCCCACACATAACGTGCCGAGGTGGTGTCGAATACGAGTTCGTGGCCGAGGAAACCCCGGACCCGGCGGGGCGCGGGCTCGATCCGGCCGCGGCTGGCGGCCATTTGCGGGAAGGCGCCGTGCCCGATGTCGTTAGCCATGGGACACCTACTGATCCTTCGACGCCAGCCCGGCCGGAGCGTGGGCGATCGCTTTGTGTATGGCGTCGGCCAGCTTCAGCGCGCTCTCCTCGGTGAGCTCGAGGGCGACCCGCGCCGACGGACCCAGCGCCGGATTGAGGATGTCGATGTTGACCGTGTGGCCGTAGGGAGCGTGCACGGGGTGATCGACATAGACCGTCGCGCGGTCGGCGCCAAACCATCCGGTTGCGCCCTTGCCGCTGCCGTCGATCGCGACGTGTTCGGTGAGATATGTGCACATGACTTGGGACACCTAGCCTTTCAGGTGGGTGGCGAAGAATTCGTCGATGCGTTGCCAGCCGTCGACCGCGGCCTCCACCCGGTACGCCGGGCGGTCGACGGAGAAGAACGAATGGCCGGCGCCCTCGTAGGAGTGAAACTCGTGTGGCTTGTCGTATTTGGCCAGCTCGGCATCGAGGATGGCCACCGCCGGCGGCGCCGGGTACCTGTCGTCGAGCCCGAATAGGCCCAGCAGCGGGCAACTCAGCTTCGGCGCCAGATGCAGGATCGGTTGCATGGCCTTGGGCATGCCCTCGGGCAGGTCCTCGACGATGAACGCGCCGTAGCAGTCGACCGCGGCGTCGAACGGCAGCGAGCAGGCCGCCAGGAACGCATGCCGCCCGCCTGAGCAGTGCCCGATGACACCGAACTTCCCGTTCGCGCCCGGCAGGGTGCGCAGGTGCTCCACCGCTCCGGCGACATCGCCGACCAGTCGTTCGTCGGGCACTCCGCCCGCGGCCCGCACCGTCGCGGCGGCATCGTCGGGCGCGGCGCCCGGGGCCTCGCGGGAATACAAGTTCGGGGCCACGGCGTGATAGCCATTGACCGCGAGTCGGCGCACGAACTCCTTGGTCTCCCGGTCGTAGCCGGGCATGTGGTGGATCCAGACGATCCCGCCGCGTGATCCCTCGGCGAGCGGGCTCGCGCGGTAGGCCTCGATCTCGTCGCCGCCGTGGCCGGTGATGGTGATCGTTTCGGCGCGAATGGCATCTGGGCTGAACGCATTCATCGCGTGCTCCTCGCTTGGCCGCAAGTTGCGGGGCGCGCGGCCCGTCTCGAGTCGCCCCGCCTTCACCAACGTATCCGACTCGCGGCGCGGCGCGGCTCCCTCGCCGAAACATAAGCCGCTGCGACGTTTTCCGGGGTGGATTCAAGGTTTGGTTGCAACAGGGGTTTGTGGTGGGGCTGACAGTAGTCGATCGAGGATTTGGCCGGGGCT